>JBMLRS010000197.1:0-4776 GCA_049240905.1 Elsteraceae bacterium | reverse complement strand
GGTCGTCCGGCTCGCGGGAGTCGACGCGCCGGAGTTGCGCGGTCGATGCGCTGGCGAACGGCAGGCGGCGGCGCGCGCCCGCGACCAGCTGGAGCGGCTGGTGGGCGACGGGCCGGTGCGGTTGCGCGACGTGCGGTTCGACAAGTATGGCGGTCGGGTGCTGGCGTCGGTGGAGACGCAGCGTGGCGAAGATGTGGCCCGAAGAATGCTGGAGGACGGCTTGGTTCGCCGTTATGACGGGGCCTCGCGCGCCAGCTGGTGCTGAGCTGATTCGCGATTTTTGAAATAAGCTGACTGACGTAAACGGTTGCGCGAAATTTCGATAATGTTAGCGCAGAATCGCATGTGATACTGACAGTCCAAGCTTTCACGATCTCCTTGGTCAGGCTACAATCCTGACCTCGGTAGCAAGATAGGGTGGCGTACGGTGGCTAGTGGCGTAATTGTGATTGGTGAACCGGAAGGACAGCCGCGACGCGATCGGGTCGCTCTGTTCAAGCAAGGCGGGTTCACGGTCATCACGGCGGATAACGGCCGCGCCCTTCTGGATCTTCTGACCCGCGTCCTGCCACGGCTTTTGATGGTGGACGTCGGCATGCTCGACCTGTTGCCAGCGGAGCTGTGCCGTCGCGCCCGCAATTTGTCCGGCCCGCATGTGCCCATCCTCGCCATCATCGATGATGACGACGAAGAGTCCGTCGCCGCCTTGATGGCGGTGGGCGCCAATGATTTCGTCGGCCGACGCGAACCGGGCCCGGCCCTGCTGAAGCGCGTCGCGGTCTGGGCGAACCGGGTTGCTGCCACCCAGAAGATCCGGCAGCAGGCGGCCGATCTGCAGGACGCCGCCGCCATGAAGTCGACGGAGCCGCGCGGCGGCAATTTCGGAACCATGCCCGGCGTGGCGCCGGCGCCGCCGAGCCGGACGGCCGTGCTGGCCTTTGTGCGCTCGGTGCTCGACAAGGCGCGCCAGATGGCGGAAAGCGATTTCGGCAAAACCCCGGACGAGAAGGCCGCCTTCTTGGGGTATCTGATCGGCATGCTGGAGACCTCGACCGAGGACGACCTGCGCTTCCGGCTCAGCTATCGCGACGATCTGGCCAGCCTGCTGCGCCCGACCGGCGCCCTGAACGATCGGGAGATGCACAAGATCATCGTCGATTGGCATGTCACGGTCGAATCCTCGCCGTTCCAGCGCGGGTTCGACGCGGGATCGCATGACGTGCGCCAATATGCGCTGGATCCCACCTGGCCGCCGATGGGCCTGTCGGATCTGCTCGCGCCCGAAGGCGGCAAGCGCAGCTGGTAGCGCGGGCCGCTCTCGCGGGTCTTTTGCTGCTGCCCGCGGTCGCTCTCCGGGCGCAAACCTTCGACGCCGGCGATCGCGCGCATCGCCTTTTCTACAGCATCGGCGTTCTGCAGAACTGCCACGCCTTGACCGCGTCCTCCGTCGCCAGCCTCGAGGGAGCGGTCGAACGGCTGGGCTTGAGCGCCGCCGCGCTGGACGCCGCGCGCCAATCCGGCCTCAACCGCGCGGATTGGCAATGGGGCAATCGCGGCTTGGGCGGCTATCGCCGCTGGTGCGCCGGCGAGGGCGCGCTGGCCGCCGATTGGGCCGAACGGCTGAACCAGGACCCCGAAGCATCCGCGCCGGTCATGGATGACGGGCTGCCGCTTCCCTAACTCGAAATGAAAATAAAATCCTCATCCTGAGCTTGTCGAAGGGTGCGCAAACTCTTCAGCTTCTTTCGCTTCCCTACCCTTCGACAAGCTCAGGGCGAGGGGGAGAGTTTGATTTGCTTGCCTTACGCCTCGTTGATCCGATCCAACGGATAGATTGGCCGGCGCAGGCGGGTGAAGGTCAGCTTGCTGTTGTCCGACGTGGTTACGCCGTCGCCGTCCAGGGTCAGCGTGGCTTTTCCCATCTTCTCGAAGCCCGCGCGATAGTGGATGCGCGACTTCAGCAGCAGATAGCGCTGCTCCGTCGGCTCGATCCCGACCGACCGGAAAACCCCGGCGTCCCAGGGCTCATGGCTCAGACTGGTGATCACGATCTGCATCTTGCCGGTGTCCAGCACCGCCGTCGGCCCCATATGGACCTTGGTGCCGGTGTACATCGGTCCCCGGATGGTCCATTCGCCGTCGGTCAGGGTCCGCACCTTGCCGGTCACCACCAGCGGCTTGCCGCTCAGGCCGATGCTCGGCATGTCGGTCCGGCCACCCAGCGCGAGGGTCACTTGCGCTCCCACTCCAGCCGCGGCCATTTCCTTGACCGCCTGCGGATCGCGCACTGTCGCGACCGCGACGCCCTCCAAACCCTGCTCGATCAGCTCCGCGATCACGGTCATCACGTCCTGCGTGCCGCCGGAGCCGCAATTGTCGGCGTGGTCCAGCAGCAGGATCGGACCCTCGGTCATGGATTTCGCCTGCGCCACGGCCTCCTGCAGCGGGCGATGCTGATAGATGAACTCGTCGCGCCTGGCCCAGGCGACGTCGAGGATCCGATCGGCCGCGGCCTGCGCGCGGGCGCGATCGCCCATGCGGTCCACCGCGATCACGGAGAAGCCCGCGTCCGGCGTGTCGGACATCGGGAAGCCGCCCATCACGCTGATGTCCAGGCGCGGATCGGCCGCCTCCTCCGCGCGCGCCATCGCCAGCAGGCTGCGCATCGGCTCGTCGACATGGCCCATGCGCAGCGTCTGCGCCAGGATCGGACGCGCGCCATGCACGGTCACCGGCTTCGTCCCGCCGGCCAGAAAATCCAGCAGGATCCGGCCCGCGCGTTCGCCGGTCTCATAGATGTCGATATGCGGATAGGTCTGGAACCCGGTCATGACCGTGCAGTTGTCGGTCATGGCGGCGGTCACGTTGGCGTGCTGGTCGAGGGCGACCGCGATTGGCAGATCCGGCCGCAGAGCGCGGATCCGCGCCAGCAGCGCGCCTTCGCCGTCCGGCGCCCCTTCGGCGACCATCGCGCCGTGCAGATCCAGCATCGCGGCGTCGCATCCCTCGGCGATCGACTTCAGGATCCGGTCGCACATGAATTCGTAGGTCTCGGCCTCGACAGGACCGCTGGGGAAGGATTCCGCCGCGATCGGCGTCACGATCTCCGCGCCGGCGTCGCGCGCCAGATCGATGAAGGCGCCCATGGCGGTCTTGGTGCCTTCGAACGCGTCGCGCGCGGCGCCGTCCAGATAGCCGGACCATTCGCAAAACCGCTTCCAGTCCGTCTTCAGCGGCGAGAAGGAATTGGTCTCATGCTTCATCATCGCGATGACGATCTTCATCGAACGCAAACTTTCCAAGGGGCGGGCGTTAATCTCCGAAGCCGCGCCGGCTCGCCATGTTGCCAAGGGCGTAGGCGCGCGCCGCTTCGGTGGTCAGCGCCCGGCTGTACAGATAACCCTGGCCGCAATCGGCGCCCAGGTCGCGCAACAGCCGCGCCTGCACGGGCAGCTCCACGCCTTCCGCGACGACCTTGATATTCAAGGCCTGGGCCAAGCCGATGATCGCGCGGACGATCTGCAGGCTGGTCTCGTTGGTCTGCATCTTCTGAATGAAGGTCAGGTCGATCTTGATGGTGTCGATCGGAAAGCGCTGGAGATAGCTGAGGCTGGAGTAGCCAGTGCCGAAATCATCCAGCGCGATCGACAGTCCCAACTCCTTCAAGCCGTTCAGCACCGCGAGCGCCAGCTCCGGATTGCGGATCAGCACGCCTTCGGTGATCTCGATCGTGATCTTGTGGGCGGGGATGCCGCTGGTTTCGATGATCTGGCGCAGATCCTTCACCACGTCCGCGTCGACGAAGCGCATGCCCGACAGATTGATGCTGAGCCAGGGCAGGGCGTCGGGATCCATCTCGCCCATGTCGTCGCGGATCGTCTCCAGCAGCTTCAGCGCGTGGCGCATCACCCAATGGTCGATCGCGTGGATCAGGCCGGATTCCTCCGCCAGCTCGATGAAGCGGTCAGGCGCGGTGCGGCCGAATTCGGGATGCTGCCAGCGCACCAACGCCTCATAGCCGCGTAGGCTTCCGTCCTTCAGCGCCACGATCGGCTGATATTCGATGAAGAACTGATTCTGCTCGAAGCCGTTGCGCAGCTCGCGCTCCAGCTTCAGCCGGTCGCGCGCGCGCTGATAGTCGGCGGAGGCCGCCTCGCTCATCATCTCGGTCGTTGGATCGGCCTCCATGTGATCGATCGGCGACTCCCGCAGCGAGCGTTGCAGCGAGCGGAAGCGGTTCAGGGTCAGGCGCAGCAGCGAGCCGGTGATCACGTCGGCGCCGCGCAGACGATGCTGGATCTGGCCGCGATCCACGATCACGCAGTCGATCTCGGTGATGCAGCGGACGGTGGCGGTGCGCGGGCGGTCGTCGATCAGCGACATCTCGCCGAAGATCTCGCCCGGTCCCAGCACGGCGAGCCGGACGGTCTGGCCGTTCCGCTCCACCGAGACCTCAACCTGCCCGCGTTCGATGATGAACGCGGTGTCGCCCTCGGCGCCCTCGGCGAAAACGACCTCCCCCGCGGCGAAGCGCCGCCTGGAATCAGTGTTGGGCTGGAGCGGCGTCGACAAGAGGCGGGTCTCGCGTCTTCGTTGCACTGAAGGAAAACAATAGGAGGGAAGCCGCCCCTAGAGCAAGAACCGCTTGCCGCGCGGCGGTTCTTGCTCCCAGGCTCATTTCGGACAGCGCGTTTTCGGCTTCAAATCATGAAAGCGTCGTTGAATACGCGCCACGCCAGAGTCGATTTACGCTCCCGCGAGGTCAGCCGCGCGCGG
>JBMLRS010000196.1:12134-22842 GCA_049240905.1 Elsteraceae bacterium | reverse complement strand
AGAGACAGTCACTTTCCCCTCCGTCGTCGGCCTTGAGATGGGCTTCAACCCAACCGAGGACCGCGTCGTGATGCTGGCGCGCACGCATTCCGCGGGGATAAAGGTGATTCTGCTGACGCGGCGGATGATGGGCCAGTTGCTCAGCCATTACGCCGAGGTGATGAAGCGAACGAGCCCCGCGGTCGCCCGCGCGGCCAGCGCGCATCAAAACGAAGTGCTTCAAATGGAGCATGTCAGCGCCTTGTTGGCCGGCGCCGCCGCCCCCACGCCGACCGCGAAGCCTCTGACGGGCGAAGGTGAGGGCGACGCCGCGAGCGATCAACCAGCGCAGACCGCGCATCTGGTCACCGAAGTCCGGATGCAGGTGAATGACTCGCATTTGACGATCGGCTTCATCGGCCCCTCGCGCTTCACCCCCGGCGTTGACGAGACTCTGATCGCGCCGATCGCGGCGGCGACGATGGATCGGGTCGAAGCCCATCGCTTTCTGGCTTTGCTAAACGATAAGGCGAAGGAAGGCGGCTGGGGGCTCGAAGGCCTCTGCCCATGGCTGACCAGCGACGGGTTGGCCCCCTCCGCCCAACTGCAAGTGAATTGAAGCGCGGGGCGAGGCTGGAAAGTCGAAGAGCCGCCTAGATTTGCACGCCAGGCAAAGTTAACCCAAGGCGATTTTGGTGATATCGTCAGCCTAAATAACTAAGTCTGGCGGTGCATATGCAACGGCAGCTGATGCAGACGATCTTGAACGAGGACGAAGCGACCTTCCTCGATTTCTTTCGGCAAGCCGGCGCGCCACCCGCCAGCTTTCAATGGCGGCCGGCGGAGCGCGACCTGCCGCAGGAACCGCTTCGGTTTCTCCTGAGGCATTGGAACGGGCTCCGCGCCGGTTCCGCCGCGCCAAACCAGCAGCTGATCGACCCGTTGGATATGGCTGACGCGCTCGGCTACCTCATGATCCTGGACGCGATCGACGAAGGAGCTGATTTTCGTTATCGGCTCTACGGCTCGAAAATCGCCGCGCGAACCGGGTTCGACATGACCGGCAAGCGCGTCTCGGAACTCGCCAGCAGCCCGGTGATGGCGGTTTTCTTCGGCGCCGCCTATCGCGCCGTCCGCGTCCGCCGCGAACCCTTGATCACCGTTCATTCTCCGCCGCCGGAAATCAGCGTGATGAAATGGACGCGGCTGATTCTGCCGCTGTTGAACAAGGCGGGGGAAGTGGAGCGGCTGCTGGTCGGCAACATGCCTGGCTCGCGGCAAAACGCGGCGGCGCGGGTCAGCCTTAATCCAGCTTGAAGCCCTGGCTGCGCACGAATTCGCCGAAATCCGCGCGCTGCGGTTCGGCGTATTGGCGGGCTTTGTCCTCGGACCAGCCATAGAACGGGACGTTCTCCCAAAGATGGGAGTCGCGCTGGCGCGTGGCGGGCTCGACCGCGGCGCGGCGGCGATCATATTCGTCCAGCTGCGCCTCCAACCTTTCCGTGTCGTAGCGGTCTACATGAACGCGCGCGTCGATCGCCAATCGAGGGGAGAGCTTGCCGGGTTCGGCTGGCCATCCGACGCAAAGCCCGGCGATGGGAACCACGCGCGGCGGCAGCTCCAGCAGATCGCGCAGGATCGAGCAATGATTGCGCACCACGCTGATCGGACAACAGCCGAGCCCGACGGCCTCCGCGGCGGTGATGAAGCTGCTCATCACGATTGCGCCGTCGACGGCGGCGTTGAAGAAGGCGTCGAGATGATCGTTGGGAAAGGGTTTGCCGCGCAGGGCGGAGATTCGGGGCAGTCGCGCGCCGTCGCCGCAAAAAAGAAGAAACACGGGCGCTTCACGCATCCAAGGCATGCTCGGGATCAGATCGAAGATCGCCGTTCGCTTCGCCGGATCAGCGACGATCACAATGTCGCCTTGCTGCAGATCGCTTTTGGAGGGCGAGGACAACGCGCAAGCGCAGAGCAGGCGAAGCAGCGCGGCGTCGATCGGCTTGTCCTGATAGCGCCGCGAGACCCGACGGTTCGCCAGCTTCGCCAAGCAAGCCGCCCCCTCCATTTCGGGATCGACGGCGAAGCTTTCTCCGAAACGGGCGGCGAGCGCGCCGGCCAGGGTGTCCGCTGCTGTGGCCATGGGTCTTCCTTCAATCGTCGCCGGAGTGGTCGCAACCGCGCCAACGCGACCATGCGACACGGCCTGCGTCAACCGTGATTGACCAAGCCCAACGCAGGACGGCCGTTCGATTGCGAGCGCGGCGGGGCGGACGCTTGATCCGGCTCAATCCTCGCCGGCGACGCCCTTGCGCTCATAGATCAGGCGCGTGCGCAGGGTCCCCTCCAGCATCCGGATCTCGTCGAGGGCCGCGCGGGCGTTGCGCGTGGATTCGTCGGTCTCCAGCACCACGTAACCGATCTCGCCATCCGTCTGATAGTACTGCGCCGCGATGTTCAGCCCGCGCTTGGCGAACACGGCGTTCAGCTTGCCCAACATGCCCGGCAGATTCTCCTGCACCTGGATGAATCGCGTGCCGGTCGGGCGCGGAGGCAGTTGGACCTGCGGGAAGTTGACCGCGCCGAAGGTGGTGCCGATGTCGCTGAAATCGACGAACTTGCGCGCGACTTCGCTGCCGATCCGCTCCTGCGCCTCTTCGGTCGAGCCGCCGACATGCGGGGTGAGAATGACGTTCTCGATCCCCTGCAAGGGCGATGTGAAGCGGTCAGCGTTGGAGGCCGGTTCTTCGGGGAAAACGTCGATGGCGGCGCCGCGCAGATGCCCGGAGCGCAAGCTGGCGGCGAGCGCGTCGATGTCCACGACGGTGCCGCGGCTGTTGTTGATGAGGAAAGCGCCGGGTTTCATCGCCGCCAATTGAGGCGCGCCGATCATGCCGAAGGTCGAGGGGGTTTCAGGCACATGCAGGCTGACGACGTCGCTCCGCGCCAGCAGATCCTCGAGGCTGTCAGCCGGTTCGGTGTTGCCGTGCCGCAGCTTGTCGGTCTGATCGAAAAAGATCACGCGCATGCCCATGGCTTCGGCCAGGGTCGAAAGCTGACTGCCGATATTGCCGTAGCCTACGATGCCCAGGGTCTTGCCGCGCACTTCCTGGCTGTCCTTGGCGGATTTCTGCCATTCGCCCTGATGGGCCGCGACCGAGCGCGGGAAAACGCCGCGCAGCAGCATGACGATTTCGCCGATCACCAGCTCCGCGACGCTGCGAGTGTTTGAATAAGGCGCGTTGAACACTGGAATGCCGCGTTTGCGCGCGGCGTTCAGATCAACCTGATTGGTGCCGACGCTGAAGCAGCCGACCGCGATCAGCCGATCGGCCGCCTCGAAGATCTCCTCGGTCAGTTCGGTCCGCGATCGGATGCCCAGCAAATGCACGCCCTTGATGGCCGCCTTCAATGCGGCGGGATCCAACGCCTTGGCGATCCGCTTCACGTTGGTGTAGCCGGCCCCGTTCAGCAGTTTGACGGCGCTGTCGTTGACGCCTTCCAGCAGCAGCACGCGAATATTGTTCTTGGCGAGAGACAGACGGTCTTTCATGCGACGCATAGTCCTTGGGCGGGCGCAGGGGCGGGGACCATACAGCCCACGAACGCCGAAATGAAGGGGCGGCGGGCGCATGCGTTGGCCGCGCGCCGCGACGATGCTCTAGACTTGGGTCGCGACGAGGGGAGTTCCAGCATGATTGAGGCCAACAGAACCGATCTATCGGACGAAGATGCGGCGGTCATCGCCGCCGTGACGCGGCTTGCGGCCGAGAAACTGGCGCCTTTCGCGGCCGAGGTGGACGAAAACGGCGTGTTTCCAACCGCGCAGATGCGCGCCCTGGCGGCGCTTGGCGCCTGGGGGCTGAACCTGCCGGAGTCCCTTGGCGGCCCCGGCCTGTCGCCGATCGCCCTGGCCGCATGCGTGGAGGCGATCGCCGGCGCCTGCGCTTCCACCGCTTCCGCCTTGACCGCGCATTTCCTGGCGACCGACGCGATCCATCTCGGCGGCGACGCCGCGCTTCAGGCGCGATTTCTGCCGGCGGCGGCGGCTGGCGACGCGCTGGGCGCCTTCGCCCTGACCGAACCGGCGGCGGGATCCAACCCCGCGGACATGCGCTGTCGCGCCCTGCGCGAGGGTGACTGCTACCGCCTGATCGGGGTCAAGCATTTCATCTCCAATGGCGGGATCGCCGACTTCATCGTGGTCTTCGCCGTCACCGACCAAGCGGCCGGCCATAAGGGGATCAGCGCCTTCGTGGTGGAGAGGGGGACTCCAGGCCTCGCGGTCTCCGGCCCAGAGAAGACGATGGGCATCCGCGGCGGCCATGTGTTCGAGCTCGCCTTCGATTGCCTGATCCCCGCGGCGAACCGCGTGGGGCCGGAGGGCGGCGGCTTCCGAACGGCGATGCGGACGCTGGACAACGGCCGCGTGGAAGTCGCCGCGATGTGCCTGGGGATCGCTCAGGCGGCCTTCGACGCGACCGTCGCTTGGACGCATGAGCGGCGTATCGGCGGTCAAGAGCTGGCGGATTACCAAGGCGTGCAATGGATGATCGCCGATATGGGCACCCAACTGCGCGCCGCCCGCCTGCTGACCGAGGACGCGGCGGCCAAGCGCGCCGCCGGCGTCCGCTTCTCCCAGGAAGCCTCGATGGCGAAGCTCTTCGCGTCTGAGGCCGCCGCGAAGATCGCCGATCAGGCGCTTCAACTCCATGGCGGCTATGGCTTCACCCGCGCCTTGCCGCTGGAGCGTCATGTCCGCGATCTGCGGATCATGCGGATCTATGAGGGATCGTCCGAGATCCAGCGCACCATCATCGCGCGGCATCTGTTGACGAAGTGACGCAAGGCGCGGCCGCTTGACGCGCTTGCAAAGGGAATGGACTTCGCCGCAAGCTCGACTGTAACAAAAATGTCATCTGACGATTCGACGTCGGAGCTTGGGGGAGGAAAAGGATGAGGGTTTGGTCGAACGGCTTGCTGATGGCCGCAGGTTTGTCGATCTGCATGGCGGCGGGCGGCGCCCGGGCCGCCCAGGCGCAAGACAATTGCCCCAACCGAGGCCAGCTCGACACCGCCTATTGCGACGCGAACAACGACCTCGTCGCGGATACGCCGACCGATCCCGCCAAATTGAAGAACCCATCGACGCTGATCTTCGCCTATTCGCCGGTCGAGAACCCGGCGGTCTATCAGGCGGTCTACACGCCGTTCATGGAGTATCTGGGCGCCTGCACAGGCAAGAAAACGGTTTACTTCCCAGTTCAGTCGAACGCCGCGCAGGTCGAGGCGATGCGCTCAGGCCGACTGCATATCTCGGGCTTTTCAACCGGCGTGGTCGGCTTCGCGGTCAATCTGGCCGGCGCTGTGCCCTTCGCGGTGATCGGCTCGGAAAAAGGCCCGGCCGGCTACAAGCTCTACGCGCTGGTTAAGGCGGACAGCCCGTTCAAGACGATCGCGGATCTGAAAGGCAAGCGCGTCGCGCACACCTCGCCCTCCTCCAACTCCGGCAACTTGGCGCCGCGCGTCTTCTTTCCCGATCTCGGGCTGATTCCCGACAAGGACTACGCGCCGATCATGTCCGGCGGACATGACCGCTCGGTCATCGGCGTGGCGCAGGGCGATTACGACATGGCCCCAGTCGCATCCGACGTCTACGAACGGATGGTTTCGCGCGGCGTGGTGAAGGCCGAGCAGTTCCGCCTGATCTGGGAGAGCGAGACCTTCCCGACCTCCTCCTGGTCGATGCCGCATGACCTTCAGCCGGAATTGGCCGCCAAGCTGCGCCAATGCTTCCTGGATTTCCGCTTCACCGGCGCGCTGAAGAAGGAATATCCGGACGACGACCGCATGCTGCCGATGACCTATAAGGAGACTTGGCGCCCGATCCGCGAGGTCGCTGAGAAATCCGGCACCCCCTACAACAAGGCGGCCTACGACGCGCAAGTGAAACGCGACGCCGACGCCGCAGCCAAGAAAGCGGCCGACGCCGCCAAAGCGCCAGCGAAACCCTAAGGCGCGTCAGGGAGACAGATCATGTCCATTGAGAAAACCTTCGCGGCTGGAGCCGCTCTCTCCGCCTTCCTGTTGCTCGCGCCTTCAGCGCAAGCGCAAGACGCGGCCTGCGCCAACCGCGGTCAGTTGGACACGCAGTACTGCGACGAGAACAACGATCTGGTGGCCGACGCGCCGAAAGATCCGAAAAAATGGCGCGATCCGTCCTCGTTGGTCTGGGCCTACACCCCGGTCGAGGATCCCGCCGTCTACGCCAACATCTTCAAACCCTTCACCGACCATCTGCAGACATGCGTCGGCAAGCGGGTGATTTACTACCCCGTGCAATCCAACTCCGCCGAGATCGAGGCCATGCGGTCGGGCCGCCTGCATTTCGCGGGATTCTCCACGGGTCCGACCGGCTTCGCGGTCAATCTGGCCGGCGCGGTGCCCTTCGCCGCCAAGGGACAAGGGACGGAGGTTCGTGGTTACAACCTGCTGGCGATCGTCAAGGCCTCGAGCCCCTACAAGAGCTTGGGCGAGTTGAAGGGCAAGCGCGTCGCTCACACCTCCACCTCCTCCAACTCCGGCAATCTGGCCCCGCGCGTGCTGTTCCCGGCGCTCGGCCTGACGCCGGAAACCGATTACAAGCCGCTGATGTCGGGCGGGCACGACAAATCCGTGCTGGGCGTCGCCTCCGGCGACTATGACCTCGCCGCGGTCGCCTCGGACGTCTATGACCGTATGGTCAGCCGCGGCACGGTGAAAGCTGACGACTTCCGCATCCTCTATCGCAGCCCGGTGTTTCCAAGCTCCTCCTTCGCCTACGCGCATGACCTGAAGCCGGAGCTCGCCAAGAAACTGACGGATTGCTTCTTCTCCTTCCGCTTTTCGGCGGAAATGACGAAGGAATTCAACGGCGACGACCGCTTCCTGCCAATCACTTACAAGGAGACCTGGTTGGTGGTCCGCGAAGTCGCGGAGAAGTCGGGCACCCCCTACAACAAGGCGGCCTATGACGCTGAAGCCAAGCGCGAGGCCGAGCAAGCCGCGAAGAAGGCGGCGGCTCAACCCGCCGCGGCCCAACCTGCGACGCCCCAACCTGCGACGCCCCAACCTGCGACGCCCCAACCTGCGACGCCCAAGCCTTGAGCGAGGCCCAGGCGGCGGGAACGCTGCGCATCAACCGTCTCTGCAAGGAGTATCGCAAGGGTCAGCCGGTGCTGAAGGACATCTCGCTGTCGATCGGCGGCAGCGGGTTGACCGCGATCATCGGCCCCTCGGGCACCGGCAAATCCACCCTGATCCGCTGCATCAACCGGCTGGTTGACCCCAGTTCGGGCGAGATCTGGTTCGGCGGCGTGGATCTTGCCAAGCTGCGGGGGAGCGAGTTGCGCGCCGCGCGGCGACGCATCGGCATGGTGTTCCAGGAATACAATCTGGTCGAGCGGCTGACCGTGATCGAGAACCTGCTCTGCGGCCGGCTGGGCTATGTCTCCGCATGGCGCGCCTTTCTGCGCCGATTTCCCGAGCAAGACGTGGAGCATGCGTTCGAACTGCTGGATCAAGTGGGGCTGGGGGCCGATTTCGCCACCCGGCGCGCCGATCAATTGTCCGGCGGTCAGCGTCAGCGGGTCGGCATCGCCCGCGCCGTGATGCAGGCGCCGGACTTGATCCTGGCCGACGAACCGACCTCCTCCCTGGATCCCAAGACCTCGGTCGAGATCATGGAGCTGATGGCCGACTTGTCGGCCGCGCGCAAGATTCCGGTGATCGTGAACATCCATAACGTCGACCTCGCCAAACGTTACGCCGCGCGCGTGATCGGCATGTCGCAGGGCTCCGTCGTGTTCGACGGGCCGCCGGAGGATCTGCGCGACCACCATCTCTCCGCTATTTACGGCGGTCAGGGGTGGCTGAATTGAGCGCCTCGCGCCGCCGCGCCTTTCCCGCCAATTGGCCGAGCCGTCTGGCCTTCGCTGGTCTGTTCCTGTACGCGCTCTACGCCTGCTCCATTCTGGACGTGACCTGGCCGCGCTTCGTGCAGGGGCTGGACAATGGCGCGCGTTTTCTGGGCCGCATGTTTCCACCCGCGACCGCGCCGGACAAGATGGCGCTGTTGTGGACCGGGATGGTGGAGAGCATCCAGATCGCCGTGCTCGCCACTTTCTTCGGGGTGCTGCTGTCCCTGCCCCTGGGCTTGCTCGCCTCGCGCAACATGACGCCGCGCTGGGTCTCCGCCTCCGCGCGGGTGCTGATCGCGATCTGCCGCTCCTTCCACAGCGTGATCGTCGCGATCCTGTTCGTTAAGGCGATCGGCTTCGGCGCGTTGGCCGGGGTGATGGCGCTGATCGTCGCCACAATCGGGTTCGTCTCGAAGCTGTTCGCCGACGCGATCGAAGAGATGTCGATGAAGCAGGTGGAGGCGGTGCGGGCGACCGGCGCCTCCTTCATGAGCGTGCTGGCGATGGGCGTGCTGCCGCAGGTGCTGGCGCGCTTCATCGGCTTCACTTCCTATCAGCTGGATTCCAATCTGCGGAACTCCACGATGGTCGGGCTGGTGGGCGGCGGCGGCATCGGCGCGACCCTGTTCACCGCCTACCAGCGGTTCGACTTCGATTTTGTGCTGACCATTCTGATCGCGATCATCCTGGTGATCATCGTCGCGGAGTTCGTGGCGGGACAGTTGCGCAAGGTGTTCCGTTGAGCGCCGCTCCCCGCGAGTGGCGGCGCTTCACGGGCGGCGAGCGGCTGGCCCGCTTCTCGGTCTATCTCCTGACCGCGATCGCGGTCGCCTGGTCGCTGCGGACGATCGAGATCATCCCGGAGTTTCTCTACGACGCGCCGGAGCAGACGCTGGATCTGTTCGTTCGCATGTGGCCGTTCGACTGGGCTTACTATCCGAAGTCGGTGCACTCGGCGCTGGTCGAGACCTTCCACACCGCCACCTTAGGCACCTTGATGGCCCTGGTGCTGGCGATCCCCTTCTCCTTCATGGCGGCCAAGAACTTCACGCGGTCGCCGCTGCTGAACTGGATCGCCAGCTTCATCTTCATCGCCTCGCGCTCCGTGAACTCCCTGATCTGGGCCCTGCTGTTCGTGGCGATCTTCGGGCCCGGCCCTTTGGCCGGAACCTTGGCGATCGCCTTTCGCTCGATCGGCTTCGTCGGCAAGATCTTCGGCGAAGCCTTGGAGGAGGCCCAGGCCGGGCCGATCGAGGCGCTGACGGCGGCCGGTTCGCCGCGCTCGATGATCCTCGCCAAGGGCTATTGGCCGCAGGTCGAGCCCGCCTTCTGGTCGGTCGCGCTGCTGCGCTGGGACATCAATATTCGTGAGTCGGCGGTTCTGGGCTTGGTCGGCGCCGGCGGGATCGGGGTCGCGCTCGACGCCGCGCTGAACAATCTCTACTGGGATCAGGTCGGCTTGATCCTGGCGGTGATTTTCATCGTGGTGATCGCGACCGAACTGGTGACCACCGCGATCCGCTCGCGCATTCTCTAGCGCGTTTTCACCTTAGTCCGGATCACCAAAAGCCAAAAACGCGCCACTTCTTGTGATTTTCCAGGCGCAAATTCGGCATCAGCCCGGCGGCGAGACTCGCTGAACTATTTTCAACTCAGGTGGAAAGCTGGTATTAATAGGATTCTGTCTGATGTCTCATATTCGATTGTGAATTCGGGATCACGACGCGGTGAATCATATTTCCAAACCAGCCAAGCCTCTGGGCCCGCAGCCGAAGGATTTCGAGACGATCCAGGCCGCGGCGCTGCCGGTGTTGTCGAACCAGGGTGGCGAGCCGCGCGTGGTGATGGTGACGACGCGGGGATCCGGACGCTGGACTCTGCCCAAGGGCAATCTGATGGTCGGGTGCGAGCCGCATCAGGCGGCGCAGCAGGAAGCGCTGGAGGAAGCCGGTCTGGTCGGACGCGTCAAGAAGAAGTCGATCGGCTCCTACCCGTTCTGGAAACGGTTGGACGGCTTCTGGGTGCTGGCCACGGTCATGGTCTTCCCCATGAAGGTTGAGCGCCGGATCGAAGACTATAAAGAAATCGGCATGAGACAGGTGCAGGACTTCACATTTTTTGAAGCCGAGGAAAACGTTTTCGAGCCCGGCTTGAAGGCCATCATACGCGCCTATGGCGAACGAAAGTTGAAAATCGCGCCGCCGGTCGTCTAGTAAGGCGACCGCCCCCAGCCTGCCGGATCGACCATGGCGCGCGTCTTGATCTCCACCTTCGGCTCCTCCGGCGATCTGAACCCGTATCTGGCGATCGCCCAGGTTCTCCAGACGCGCGGCCATGAGCCGACCATCGCGACGCTCGACGCCTACGGCCCCCGGATCGAGCGGCGCGGCTTCGGATTCAAGCCGGTTCGACCGCGGATCGAGCCGGACCCGGCGATCGTCGCCCGAATCATGGCGCCCGGCGAGGGCATGGCCTTCCTGGTGCGCGACGTGCTGATCGAGCAACTGCGCGGCTCTTACCAGGATCTTGGCGCGGCGACGGACGCGCTGCGCCCGGATCTGCTGCTCACCCACCCCTGCTCCTTCGCCGGCCGGCTTGTCGCCGAGACCCGCGGTCTGCCTTGGCTTTCGTCGGTTCTGGCGCCGATCAGCTTCTTCTCCGTGGAGGACCCCTCAGCCTTCGACCGCGCGCCTTGGCTGTTGCCAGTCCAGCGTCGCTTCAAGCCGTTGACGAGGTGGCTTATCGCGCTCGGCCGCCGGTTGACCGATCCC
>JBMLRS010000196.1:0-12124 GCA_049240905.1 Elsteraceae bacterium | reverse complement strand
GTCCCCTATCACGTCTTGCGAAAGGAACTCGGCCTGCCGCCGGGGGCGAACCCTCTGTTCGAGGGGGCATGGTCGCCGCAGGGCATGCTGGCGCTTTACTCGCCGCTGCTAGGCGGCCCCCAGCGGGATTGGCCAGCCAACGTCACGATCACTGGCTTCCCGGAGGATGACGGCGGGCGGATGGACGGGACGCCGTTAGGTCTTGGCCCCGACCTTCTGCGCTTTCTCGACGAAGGGCCGCCGCCCTTGGTCTTCGCCCTGGGATCGGCGGCCGCGTTCCGGCCAGGCGATTTCTTCGATGTGGCCGCCGCCGCCGCGCGCGATCTCGGCCGCCGCGCGGTTGTGGTGCTGGGCGAGGCGCCGCAGGCGGAGATCGCCGATCGGGACGATCTGTTCGTCTGCCGCGACGCTCCTTCATTCGCCGCCTTGTTTCCGCGCGCCGCCGCGGTGATCCATCAAGGCGGCGTCGGCACCCTGGCGCGCGCCCTGGCGTCAGGCCGGCCATCCTTGGTCGTGCCCTTCGCCTTTGATCAGGCCGACAACGCGGCGCGCGCGGTTCGACTTGGCTGCGCCCTCTCGATCCCCCGGTCGCGATGGAGCCGCGAGCGCGCCGCGAAGGCGCTGAACCGACTTCTAAGCGATCCTGCGATCGCGGACGCGGCGGCGCGGATCGGCGGCGCCCTTCGCGCGGAGAACGGAGCGGCGGTCGCCGTTGATGCGATCGAGCGCCGGCTCGCCGGAACTTCGTGAGGGCGGCGCGGCTCAGGGCCGCAGCAGGCTGGTCAGCAGATTTCCCATGCCCACCAATCTGCCCCGATCGTCGCGGGTTTGATTGTTCTGGCAGTTATAGACGCCTAGGAGCCGCCCTTGCGCGTCATGCAATGACATCTGACGCGCGCCGCCCCGGATCTCGCCGATATGGCGCCCACGCGCGTCGCGCAGCTTCTTCTCGCTGACCGAGCAGTCTGCGAACGCCGGCGCCGTCGCAAGCAAGATCAAGCAACTAAAGATCAGAACCGCGATTTTCATGACGATCTCCCTAAACTATGCCAGCCACCCGCCGAACAGACGTTGGCTTTGTTGGGCGGGGATCGGTCAGTTCACCGGATCCGATCGTTTGCGCGTCAACACATGCTCCAGCGTTCCCAGCAATTGCTGGAAATCGAACGGCTTGGTCATGTAGCTCACAAAGCCAGCGCGCTTGCCGCGCTCCACCTCGCGCGGCATCGCGTCGGCGCTCAAGGCCAGGACCGGGATGTCGCGAGTCTCCGGTGAGGCCCGAAGCCGCTCCAGCACATCATAGCCAGTGAGGTCCGGCATGTGGATGTCGACCACCACCACGTCAGGGCGATGGGCCAGCGCGAGCTCAACGCCGATCCGCCCGCCTGGGGCGGACAACAGCTTCACGTTCGGCAACTCCGCGACGAGACCGCTCATCAACGCGACGCTCGCGGGGTTGTCGTCGATGTAAAGCAGGGTGAACTGGCGTTCTTCGCTCGGCCGCTCCTCGGCGCCAACAACGGTCAGCCGCGCGAAGTCCGGGCGGTCTGGCGTGGTCTCCGGCAGTTCCACCCAGAACTCGCTGCCCTTGCCGAACTCGCTGCTGAAGCCGATGCGCGCGCCCATCAGTTGGATCAGTCGCTGCGAGATGCTGAGGCCGATTCCGCTGCCTTCGATCGCATTGTCACGATTGAAGCGCTGAAAGGGCTGGAACACCCGCGCTTGATTTTCCGTGGAGATGCCGACGCCCGTGTCGCGCACCAGGAAGCGCGCCCAGCCATCGCGGCGTGGCTCGACCGAGATCTGAACCGAACCGCCTTCTCGGTTGTACTTGATGGCGTTGCTGCAAAGATTCAGCAGAACCTGGAGCAGCCGCGACCGATCCGCCCGCACCCACAGGAAGCGATGCGGGCCGAATTCGAGCGAGACCCCAGCCTTCTCCGCGAGGGGCGCGATCAGCAGTTTCAGCTCATCGATCACCACTTCGGTCTGCACGGTCTCGATCGACACTCTGAGGCGACCGGACTCGATCTTTGCGAGGTCCAAAAGGTCCGTGACGATCTGCAGCAAATGCTCGCCCGCGCGCGCGATGAATCGCAGATATTCCTGCTGCTTGTCGGTGAGGTTGGAGGAGTTGGCGAAGGTCAGAAGCTGGGAGAAGCCGATCACGGCGTTGAGCGGCGTGCGCAGCTCATGGCTCATGTTGGCCAGGAAGTCGGACTTCGCCTGATTGGAGGCTTCCGCCAGCTCGCTCGCCTTGGTGGCGCGATCCTCGGCCGCCTTGCGCGCCGTGACGTCTCGAACGCCCGTGATGAAGCCGGTGGGCGCGCCGTCGGAATTGATCAGGGATCGCGCGGACAGTTCGGCCCAGATGACCTCGCCGTCGCTGCGAATGAAGCGGTTTCGAAACTCGAACTCCCTCACGCCTGCGCGCAGGCTGTTCAGAAAGGCCTGTATGATGGCCAGGTCTTCGGGATGCACGAAGGTCGAGAGCGCGCGCCCCTTGATATAGTCGGGCTCATATCCCAGCAGCGCGAGACAGGACGGCGAAACATAGCGGGCCACGCCATCCACGTCGGCGAACAGAATCATGTCCCGCGCGTTGTCGGCCAGCATCCGGTAGCGCGCTTCGCTGGCGTGCAGCTCTTCCGTGCGCTCGGCGAGTCGGGCCGCCGCCAGCTCCCGCTCCGCCGTGCGCTCACGGAGCAGCGCGTCGGCCGACGCCATTGCGTCGGACAATGCCCGCAGCTCGCTCAGGCTGTCGCGCGACGGCGGAAGCGGCTCGCCCTTGCCGAGCGCGACGGCGGACGCCGTCAGGCTCAGGATTTCGCGCGTCGTGCGGCGGGCGAGCATGATGGAGCCGCTGAGCGCCAGGCTGAGGACGACCAACGCGCCCAGCGCGAACAGCAATAAAGAGCGCCGCAGCCCGCCGACCGCCGCTTCGGCGCTGATCGCGACGCCCGCAGTCCAGCCCGTGCGCACTGATCGAGAGAAGGCCGCCCGCATCTCCCGCCCATCGATCGCTCGCGCCTGAACCAGCCCCTCCGAGTTGGGCTTGATCGCCGCGAGATAATCCGGCGTCCCCATCCTGCCGACCATCTCGTCGCCGCGCGCGCCGGTTCGGGCGATGACTCTGCCCTCGCCGTCGATCACGGACATCAACCAGCCCTCCGGCAGGTTCTGGCGATCCAGGATCTGCTGAAACACCGACGGGGCGACGCCCATCCCAAGGACATAGGCGACCTGCCCGTCCCGCATCACCGGTAGATAGACACCCAACAGCCAAGTCCTCGAGATCGTGCCGAGGATCAGATCCGATACTTCCGGCTGGCCAGTCTCGAAGACCTGACGCACGGGAGCGGCGTTGGCGGTGGCCGTCACGAACTCGCCGGCTCGGTCCTGCACGGTGTTGAAGATCTGCCCGCCATGCTGGTCGTACAGAACCACGCCGATGATGGGCTCGTCCGCGATCATCCGCCGCGCGCGCTCAAGCAGCGCCGGCCAATCACCCCTCTGAAGCTCGGGCGTCGAGCGCAAGGCGCGCAACAGCGCGAACTCAATCTCAATTTGCCGGTCGATCGCCTCGGAGACCGCGCGCACCAGGGTGAGCTTCTGGCTGTCCTGCTGACGCAGCTCCGCATCCGCATAGAAGCTGATCACGATCGCCGCGAACGCCATTGTCGGGATGACGGCCGCCGCGATCATGATGATCTTTCGGCCCAGGATCGAGTTGGTGAGACGCGAAAACGGCGAGAAAGCCTTCATCCGAACGGGTTCTCCCTGGGCGACCGTTCACGGGGATCGCCAGCATTCGGACCTGCGCCGATCCGTCCTTATCATGGCGCAGCATGACACAAGCCCAGACCCTGGAAAAGCGCTTGTCATACTAGTTGCAGACCCTCTACGGCGAAGACCAGGGAGCGCGCGATTTCTGGGTGATCGCCTGGGCTCTATTGGCGCAAATCCGTAGTAACATTTCCGTCATGCTTCTACTCTCCATGGACCGAGGAAGCTGAGAACAGCGGGACGAAGTTGGCCGACGCGACAGATCTGAAGACGAAGCGCGCGGTCGGCGATCTCTGGGGCGGGGCCGCGGCCATGCTCGTCGCCCTGCCGTCGGCGATCGCCTTTGGCGTCACGATCTACTCGACTCTCGACGCCAGCCTGGCCGCGCAAGGCGCTTTGGCCGGCATTCTGGGCGCGACGACCCTGGGTTTGCTAGCGCCCGCGCTGGGCGGCACGCGCCGGCTGATCTCGGCCCCCTGCGCCCCGGCGGCGGCGGTGCTCGCGGCTTTCGCGATCGAGGCGACCGCTGGCGGCGCGGGGCTCGCCGCCGCATTGCTGATGCTGACCGTGGTCGGGTTGCTCGCCGGTCTGATCCAGGTCGCGATGGGAGCTGTCCGCCTCGGGACCTTGATCAAGTTCGTCCCTTATCCCGTGGTCAGCGGCTATCTGAGCGGCGTCGGCCTTGTGATCATCACCAGTCAGACCCCGACCCTGCTGGGCGTTCCTGGCGGAGCGCATTTCTGGGACGCGCTCGCCAATCCCTCCTCCTGGCGGTGGCAGGGCATGGCCGTGGGCGTTGCGACCATGGCGGCGATGTTCGCCGCCCCGCGGCTGACCAAGGCGGTTCCCGCGCCGATCCTGGCGCTGGCTGTCGGCCTCGCCGCCTACTTCGCCCTTGGTCTGGTCGATCCGACGCTCTTGACCCTCGCCGGCAACAGCCTTGTCGTCGGCCTGCTGGGCGGCGGCGAAAGCGACGGGAGCGGGTTTCTGGACAGCTTCGTCGGGCATTGGCTCTCGCTTGCCGATTTGAGCTTCGCGCAGATCAAGGCGTTGGCGATCCCGGCCTTGACCTTGGCGGTGCTGCTCTCGATCGACACGCTCAAGACCTGCGTGGTGTTGGACGCGTTGACCCGATCGCGCCATGACTCCAACCGGGAGCTGATAGGCCAGGGCGTCAGCAATATGGCGTCCGCCGCGATCGGCGGCGTTCCCGGCGCCGGCACCATGGGCGCAACCCTGGTCAATCTGTCGAGCGGCGGCGAAACGCGGTTCTCCGGCGTCGCCGAAGGCGCCTTCTCGTTGATCGCCTTCATGTTGCTCGCCCCTTTCATCGCCTGGGCGCCTCTCTCGGCCTTGTCGGGCATCCTGATCGTGGTCGGCGTTCGGATGATCGATTGGCATACGCTGCAGTTCCTGAAGTCGCGGGACACGATCCTGGATTTCGCGGTGATCGCCGCGGTCGTGGCCTGCGCGCTGTCCGTCAGCTTGATCGTGGCCTCAGGGGTGGGCGTGGTCCTGGCGATCCTGCTCTTCATCCGCGAACAGGTCGGCGGATCGGTCGTGCGCCGGAAGCTTTATGGCGATCAGGTCTCCTCGAACCGCGTCCGTTTGCGCCAGGAACGTGACATCCTGGACGAGCGCGGCGATCAGGCTGTGATCTTCGAGTTGCAGGGCAGCCTGTTCTTCGGCACCGCGCACCAACTCACTCTCGCGATCGAAGCGGAGCTGACCGAACGCAAATATCTGATCCTGGACATGCGACGGGTGCAGACCGTGGACGTGACCGCCGGCCATGTGCTGGACCAGATCAAGGATCGGGTGATCGAGCGCGACGGCGTGCTGATCTTCAGCAACGTGCCCCAGCATCTGCCGAGCGGGCGTGACGTCTCGCAGTATTTCGACGAGTTGGGGTTGGTGAAGCCGGAAAGCCCGGTCAAGCTGTTCGCGGAGGCGCGTGAGGCGATCGAATGGGTGGAAGACCGGATCATCGAGGATGCGCAGATCACCCGCGACCAGGAGACCCTGCTGGAGCTGCGCGAATTGGAGCTGTTCAAGGGCCGCAAGTCAGAGTCGCTCAGCGCCCTCGAGCAATGCATGGAGACGCGCACCTACAAGGCGGGGGAGAAGATCGTCGGGGTCGGCGACCTCGGCGATGAGCTGTTCCTGATCCGGCGCGGCCTGATCCGGATCATGCTGCCGATCGCGGACGGGCGCAGCCGCCATCTCGGCACCTTCGGCCGCGGCGCCTTCTTCGGCGAGATGTCGTTCCTGGACGGCGATCCAAGGTCGGCCGACGCCATCGCCTTCACCGACGCCACCATCTCCACCCTGTCGCGCAAGCGCTTCGACCAATTGGCGGAGGAGCACCGCAAGGTCGCGCTGAACCTGATGGAGGGCATCGCCAGCGTGCTGGCCGGACGGCTGCGCCACACCAACGGCGAGCTCCGCGCGCTCGAGACCTAGAACAAGATCCGCTTACTTCGAATAGATTACTCTGCGGCCTGCTTGGCTGCAGCTGCGCGCAGGGCATGGGCGGCGGCCAGAGGCGCCGGATCGATGAAGCGGTCGAAATCGATCGGGGCCGCCAGAAAACCCTGCGCCAGCAGAAAGTCATGGCGCTTCTTCAGCAGCGCGACGCGGTTCGGAGAAAGACTGACGTCCAGTTGATGATGAACGCGTTCGGAATAGGCGCGGTCGACGAAATCCTCGGGCAGACCGGCGTCTTGGGCGATGATCCGCTTCGCTTCCGCCTCGTTCGCGCGCGCCCAACCATCCGCGTCCAACAGACGCGCGAGCCAACGCGCCACAAGGTCCGGCCGATCGTCCAGCAGCGCGCCGCTGACCGTCAGCACCGCCGGATAGCCCAGGGCCAGGGTTGGCGCGTCCTCCGGCGATTCCATCGGCAGAACCTTGCGAGCGCCGGTCGAGGCCTCCAGCAAGGCGGCGAGCGCGGCGTCGCTGTAGAGAATGTCGACCTCGCCGCGAATCAGGGCGAAGACCTCCTCACGCTGAACGGCGAACTGGCTCTGCGCGCCCCACAGCGACACGCCCTTCTTCTCGCTCAAGGTCACGTCGGCGACGAACTCGCGCGCGATGTCGATGTCGACGAACGTCACGTCCGACTGGGAGAGGCCGACCATCTCCAGCGCGGAATGGAAACCGGCCAGCACCGTGCCGCGCCACCAGTCGATCGAATCGTTCAGCCGGCGCGGGACGCCGAACCGCTTGCCCTTCAGGTCAGCCCCACTCCGGATCGAGGCGCTCGGCAGAGCGTAGAGGCCCGCCGCGCGATCCGCCCAATTCATGCCCACCACCCGCACGTCTGTCCCGCGTGAGCGCGTGATCAACGGCGGGACATAGCCGCCAAAACGGAAGGAGTTCGGCTGGCTGTGGGAGTAATGCGAGAGATGCGCGGTCTTTGATTGCGCCGCCGCCAGCGAGCTGACCGGGATTCCATCCGCCGCGAACTCCTGCTCCAGCCAGCCCAGCCGGATCGCGATCGAGGCGGCGGTGGCGGCGGGGCAGCGCGTGTACCAGAGGCCCTCGATGGTCATGCGCGTCTCCTTTTTTTCTAGCGGCGCGCCGCGATCTGATCCGCCAGATGGGCTGAATCATTCACCGCGCCGAAAATGAAGGCGGAGGCCCGGCGCGACAGCCAGCTCAAACCCAGAAAATAAAGCCCGGGCACGGTGGAGACGCCACGCTCATGCACGGGAACCCCGCGATGATCATACGCGCCGGCCTCGACCCAGCCGAAATCCAATTTGAAGCCCGTGGCCCAAATGATCGTGGAGACGCCCGCTTCGCGCAGATTCAGGGAAAGGATGGGATCGCTGACGCAGGGCGGATCCGGCTCCACAAAGCGAAGCTCCGGCTCTTCCGGCAGATCCAGCCCTTGGCGCGCGACATAAGCGTCGGCCTCGTCCAGCAGATTGCTCAGATATCTGTCGCCCTGCGCCAGGCAATCCGCGAGGTCGGGCGTGAAGCGCATCACGCCGTTCTCAAAACCTTCCGTCCGGCCGACCAGCGTGACGCCGGCCTGCGTGGCGTTCCCCTGGGCCAGCCGCCGGAAATCGATGTTGTAGCCGCCATAGGCGCCGCTGACCGCGATCGTGACATGCTCCATCGACGGGTCGCGCGTCTTGGCCTCCCACTTGCCGAGCACGCCGAGCCACCAGCAGAAATCCTTGCCACGATAGCGCCTGGGCGGGCGTTCATGCTGCCCGACCGACAGGAACACGCGCCGTCCGGCGCGGCGAAGCTCCTCCGCGATCTGCGTGCCGGAGGAGCCGGCGCCCACCACCAGCACAGCGCCGTCCGGCAATTGGCCAGGATTGCGGTAGGCGGTGGAGTGCATCTGCTTCAGCCCCGCGCCTTCCGGCACGAAGCCGGGGATGCTCGGCTTCTGAAACGGCCCGGTCGCGAGCACGACGTTCTTGGCTTCGACCAGGCCCTCGGAGGTTTCCGCGCGAAACCCGCCGCCGTCGGGAAGCTGACGCAGCGCGATCACCGTGACGCCGCAGCGGATCGGGGCCGCGATCTTCTCCGCATAGGCTTCGAAATAGGCCACCATCTGATCGCGCGACGCGAAGCCGTCGGGATCAACGCCGGCGATCGGGATCGCAGGCAGGCGGTCATGCCAGGCGGGTCCATTGGCGTGCAGCCCGTCCCAACGCTCGCTGCGCCAACGCTCCGCGATCCGATGGCGCTCCAGGATCAGGTGGGGCAGGCCGCGCGCCGTCAATTGCTCGCTCATCGCCAGCCCGGCCTGACCACCGCCGACGATCAACGTTTCAATCTTCTCCACCGCCATTCCCAGTTTCTCGCTTTGCTTCCAACCAATCGGGCCCCGTCAACCGCCCGACAGATCGTCGGCGATCGGCGGATAATCGTCCATGCACGAGCTTGGCATGGTCCGCAACGCGCCGACCAGCGCCAGATGTTCCGCGAACGCGATGATTCCTTGCGTTAGCAAGCTCCATTCCATCATCCCGGGCTGCGCCTGCAGCGGGCCGGTTCCGGCGTTGATCATGTCGACATCGCCGGACAGCGACGCGTCCTGTTGGGCCCCGCCCTGTGCTGACCGACGCCCGTTTGGCGGTCGCCCCCTTCACGCCCGGCTGCCGACTGATCGTGATCTCGGTCTCCTGTCGCGCCGGCGCAGGCGCCTTGGCGGCGGCGAGCATGGCTTGTCCCTTCCCCCATACGGTCCGCTTTCGCAGCTGACGGCGGCGTCAAGAGTCGTGGAGGATCGACGGGGGCCCGTCAATCGCTCGCTCTTGCCTTTCGCGCGGCTTGGCAGCACCAGTGTGCGGGTCGTCTCCGAAGAGTCGGCTTCTCTGAGGCGAAGGGCCTGACGGACGATGACGGAAAGACCTCGGACATGACCGGCGCCTCGCCGGTTCCGCTCGCGGACGGGCTGCCGCCGAAGGAACGGCGCTGGGCCATGCTGGCCTTGATGATGGCGACCGTGATGGCGGTGCTGGACGGCTCCATCGCCAACGTCGCGCTGCCGACCATCGCCCGAGATCTGCAGACCGATGCGGCGAACTCGATCTGGGTGGTCAACGCCTATCAGCTTTCGATCCTGCTCTGCCTGCTGCCCTTCTCCTCCTTCGGCGACATTTACGGGTACCGCCGGGTTTGTCTGGCGGGGTTGGTCGTGTTCGTGATCGGCTCCGCCTGCTGCGCCCTGTCCTCCAGCCTGCCGCTTCTGGTCGCCTCGCGCGTGCTGCAAGGGATTGGAGCGGCCGGGATCATGAGCGTGAATGGCGCGTTGGTGCGGCTGATCCATCCGCGCGCGCAGCTCGGCCGCGGGATCGGGATGATCGCTCTGGTGGTCTCCGTCACCTCCGCCGCCGGCCCCACCGTGGCGTCCGGGATCCTCTCCGTCGCCTCTTGGTCCTGGCTGTTCGGCGTGAACCTGCCGCTAGGGCTGCTGACGCTCTGGCTGACCTTCCGGCGCGTGCCGGCGACGCCACGCCTGCCCTACCGGTTCGACTGGTGGGGCGCGGTCCTGTGCATGGCGACCTTCGGGCTGCTGATCGCCGGCGTCGACGGTCTGGGCCATGGCGCGCCGCTCCTGTTGGTGGCGGCGCAGATCGCGATCGCTCTGGCGTTGGGCGTGTTCCTGGTGCGCTGGCAGACCCGGGTGGCGATGCCAATTCTGGCGGTGGACCTGTTTCGCCGGCCGATCTTCGCCCTGTCGGTCGCGACGTCGATCTGCTCCTTCTCGGCCGCCTCGATGGGCCTGATCAGTCTGCCCTTCTATTTCGTGGAAGTGCTCGGCCGCAGCCAGGTGGAGGCTGGGTTATTGATGACGCCCTGGCCGCTGTTCAGCGCGATGACCGCCCTGATCGCCGGGCGGCTGGCCGATCGCTATCCTGTGCAGTTGCTCGGCTGCCTCGGGCTTGGTTCGCTTTGCGCGGGCTTGGTGTTGCTGGCCTTCCTGCCGCCGCAGCCGGAGTTCTGGAACATCGCCTGGCGGATGGCTCTCTGCGGATTGGGTTTCGCCTTGTTCCAATCGCCCAACAACCGGGTGCTGATGACCAGCGCCCCGCGCGAACGCAGCGGGGCCGCCAGCGGCGTGCTGTCCAGCGCCCGGCTCCTTGGTCAGACGATCGGGGCGGCCCTCACCGCCCTCACCTTCAACATCGTCGGCGGCGGGGCCGAAGGCGCCACCGACGCGATTCTGGTGGGCGCCTGCGCCGCCGCCGCCGCATTCATCCTCAGCGCGCTGCGCAAGAGCGGCGACGCCCAAGGAAAGCCAGTCTGAACTGGCTCCCTCAAACCTTGGGCGCCGGAAACTTCCTGGGATCGGCGAAACGGCGGACGATGTTGGCGATCAGCCTCGCCGCCGTGTTCCGGTAGCCGTCGATCGGCAAGGAGCCGATGAAGTTCATCGAGCCGACGGAGAAGACGGCCCCGCCGTTCGGCGTCTCGAAGAAGGTCAGGTCCGCGCGGATCAGATCCTCTCTCGACCCCGGCCAGGTATGGTCCCGCCGCTCCTCGTTGACCGGCTGGAAGGACGGATGCTCCACCACCGCGCGGCCGACGACGATCGCATGCGCCGGCGTACCGAGCGAGACGTCCGCCCGATCCAGCTCATGCCCCGCGGCGCCGCCGCCCATCAGGCCGCGCTCGCCAAGTTGCGCGCCGGGCGCCGCCGCTTCCTCGATCCCCTCGCGCATGAAGGCGACGCGCGGATCCAGGATCCCGTCCAGGAAGTTGTAGGGATAGCCGATATACATGCCCTGCGAGCTGAAGCCGACGCCGACCAGCGCCTGCGGCGGCCGCCCCAGCCGGCGCCAAAGCCCGCCGTAAGAGCCGTCGAAGCCGTGGTAGCTCTCGCCCGGCAAGGTCTCCCACAGCCGGATGCCGCCCTCGGCGCGGCGCAGCTCGAACGCCCAGGGGCCGTCCGCGTGCGGCACCACTTTCCAGTAGAAGCCGTTGCCGCCCATATACAGGAAGCGCCCCCCCCGATCGAAATAGGCGGCCAGCGCGTCCAGCGTCTCGGTCGTGTGATATTCCGGATGCTGCCCGGTCAGCACGACATTGTAGTTGGAGAGAAGATCCGGCCCCTCCGCATGGAGGTCATGGTCGGTGATCACCTCAAATTCGATGCCCTCGCGGGTCAGCAGATCGGTGATGTAGCTGTCCGCCGTCATCCAATAGACGCCGGAGCCATAGTCGCTGGGATCCATCAGGTGGATCTGATTGACCCGCTTGTCGATCATCGGCCGGCGCATGGTTGACATCACCACGCCGCTGCCGTCCGAGTGAAAATTGTAAGGCGACACGCCGTATTCCGGGTGCCCGTCGGCGGCGTGCGGCAGCGCGCCCCACTCGAGGCAGCGGGCCATGATCCGGTCCTGCATGCCTTCCTTCTGGAACTGGCCGTATACCGTGTAGGTGAAGGTCGGCGCCAGGAAGGCGACCTTGGCCTGCGACCCCGGAACCACGGCGCGGACATAGAACAGGATATTGTCGCGCGCTCCCTCCTTCTCCAGATGCAGGGCGTAGACACCGCTCTTCCAGTCCTTCGGCACGGTGAAACGCAGCGACGGCTCCCACCCGGAGTCGCCGATGTCGTCGTCGTGGAAATGGATCGCGGCCCATTCCTCCGGCGCCTCGGTCCAGCGATGATGCGCGCCGGTCCAGCGCGAGCCGATCATGGCGCGGGTCGGCAGGTTGACGATGCGGCCATGACGGCCGGCGGGGCCTATGTCGGTCGCCTGATCGCTCCCCATGTCCCGTGCGAAATCCCATTCCGCGATTATGTGACCGGCCGGCGTGGCGGCGCCCGACGCCTGACCTTTCAGAACCACGCCCAGCGCCT
>JBMLRS010000195.1:0-10109 GCA_049240905.1 Elsteraceae bacterium | reverse complement strand
GGTTCTGATCCATGAGAGACAGACGCGTGTTGGTGCGCGTGATGGTCTCCAAATAGGTCTCCGACCGGCTCTGGATCGCGCTGGTGTTCAGATACTGGTTCGCTTGCGACGCGATGCCGCTGAACTTCTGCGTCTTGACCTGGCTCGACAACTGATTGGCGAGATCGTTCAGATCGAACTGGTTGCGCGTGAGATTCGCCAGCTGAATCTGGCTCTGCATCAGATTGGTGATGCGCGTCATCGGTCTATTCCCTTCCAGACGCTGCCTAGCGCTTCAGGTTCATGAGAACGTCAAACAGAGCTTGAGCGGTCTCGAGCACCTTCGCGGAGGCTTGGTAGGCGTTCTGATACAAAATCATGTTGGACAGCTCTTCGTCCGTGCTGACGCCGTCGATCGACGCGGACTTGGTCTGCAGCTGAGTGACGTATTGCGACTGATAGTTGTTGCCGTCCTCCGCCGCCTTCGCTTGCACCGAGTTGGTCGACACCAGCGCCGTCGTGTAGTTCTGCATGGTGTAGATGCCGCCTGAGAGCGCGTTGGCGTAGGCGTTGTAAGGCGGTTGCCGCGTGTCGAGCTGAGTCAGGAACTGGTTCGCCATGCGTTGCGCGGTCGGCGGCGTCTTGTCGTTCGCCAGATAGAGCTTCGAGGAAGCGCCGCCGACGGTGGAGTCGAACAGCGGATTGACCTTGATCGAGGCGGCGTTGTTCGCATTCGTGCTGGACAGATCCATGCCCTGGAACAGGCGGTAGGT
The DNA here is from genome assembly GCA_049240905.1 of Elsteraceae bacterium. GTDB lineage: Bacteria > Pseudomonadota > Alphaproteobacteria > Elsterales > Elsteraceae > JBMLRS01. The sequence goes on along the minus strand of JBMLRS010000195.1, from coordinate 9,357 downwards.
CTCCGAACGCGGCTCGACGTTCGTCGCGGCGGTCGTGCTCGTGAAGTCCGTGGGCTTCGAGCGGATCTGCATCGACAACTGCGTCGGCGGCGCGTTGGCCACCTGCACTTGGAAATTGATGAAATTGTTGTTCAGCTCGGCCGCGGTGTCGACGTAGCCGATCGACAGGCCGCCGTTCGTGCCCGGCGGCGGCACCGTGCCGCCGGCGAAGGTGACGGTGGCCGCGGCGGGCGGCGGCGGAGAGGTGAATTGGGTCACCGCCGTCGGATTGCCGGTCGGCGGGATGGCCGGAGTCAAGCTGGTCAGAAAGACCTGCCACTGCGAGGAGGCCGAGGTTTTCCGAAGCTCGTAGGTCGCGTTGTAGACGTTGCCGGCGCTGTCGACCAGCGCGTAGGACGGGTTGGTGACCACCCCGTTCTCCACTGTCGCGTTGAACGAGATCGGGCCGGTTGAGGTGCCAGCGGGCGCCGTGCTCGGCAGATTTCCGCCGAAGGAGATGATCGCAAACGGATTCTGCCCGGTCTGATCCACGCCTTGCGCGGTCGAGGAGGGCAGGAACGGCGGCGACCAGGTCTTCTCATAGAGGCCGCGCGCCATCAGGTTCAGCTGGCTGGTGATTTCAGGCAGCGTCTTGTCGCGCATCTCCATCAGGGCCTGCATGCGGCCCGAGGTGAATTCGTTGGTGATGACGATGTTGTCCGGACCCAGCTTGATCTGGCCGAAGGTCGTCGAGGCGTTCACGCTGTTGGTCGGGGTGTACTGGATCAGATTGACCTGACCGTCGACCAGCGTCCGTCCGGTGGAGCTGTAGACGACCATCTCGCCGCTGTCGCGCGTGAAGGTCTGGATCCCCATCTGTTCGGCGATCTTGGAGACCGCGAGGTCGCGCTGGTCGGCCAGATCGCCGGTCGGCTCGCCCAACGCGAAAGCGCGGGTGATCTGGCGGTTGAGCGTGACGACCTGCTGCAGGTTCTGGTTGATCGTGTCGATCGAGGTCTTGATCTCGTTCTCCGCGCTCTGGCGCAGATCCTGAACGCCTTTGGCGGTGCGGTTCAGGGAAAGGGCGACGTTGCGCGCCGCGGCCACCACATTCTCCTGCAATCCGCTGTCGGACGGCGTCGCGCCGAGCGCGGCGAGGCTCTTCTGCAGATTGTTGACCGAGGCGTTGAGGTTGCCGCCGGACGTCGTGCTGCCCAGCAGCTGCTGCATCTGCGTGTAGTAGTTGTTGCGGACGTTGGTCGCGCCGAGGGTGGAGCTTTCGCGCCGGATGTCGCGGCGCAGCAGCTCGTCGACCTTTCGAATGACGACCGGGGTGTTGACGCCCGCGCCCGTGCCGTTTGAAACCGCGCTGGACTGATTCTGATATTTCCGGGTGTACCCGACGGTGTTCGCGTTCGACACATTGTTCGAAATGGTCGCCAGCGATGCCTGAGCAGCCTTGAGGCCGCTCACCGCGTTGTTCAGTGCGAGCGTCAGTGACATCGGATTTTCCTTAACTCAACTCGTCAAGGGCGCCGGCCGGGCTGGCCCGGTTGACGCCCATCATGCCCAGCGCCGTGTAGCGCGCGTCGCGCTCGTTGCTGGTCTCCCCCATCGCCCGGACGACCGCGCGGACCAGCCGGTCGGTCGACCGGATCGCCGCGCGCAGGGCGGCCTCGTTGCGATGGGCGGCCTCGTTCAGCACCGCCACGGCGTCACGCAGCTCCGCCATGTCCTCTTCGAAATAGACCGAGCCGTCGTCCAGCAGATCGGGCTCCGCCTGAACCGCGATCGTCGCCTGACGAACGGCCGAGGAGAGCCTGCGCTTTTCGTCCTGCAGGCCGTCGATCAGATAAGGCTGGCCGGTCTCCAGCAGCTCGGTCTCCTCGTTGAGGACGACCGTCAGCCGATCGACCAGATCGATGAACTCCAGAACTCCGAAATCGTCGGCGCTCATTCCGAAACCTCCTGAAGCCGCAACATCTGATCGCGGATGGATTTGGCGATGCCGACCTGGCCGGACTTGGCCATGGACTTGGCGTATTCGTCGATCAGCATGGGGCGGAACATGTCCTCCCCGTTGCCGCCGCCGAACAGACCGTTGCCGGTCTTCAGCTTCTCGAACATCGGCTGCAGCATGGCGGACAGGAACATCGCCTCGAACTCGACGGCGACCTTCTCGACGTCGGCCCTGGACGGCTTCTTGCCGACGTTGCGCGCCGCGTTGCTGGCGCCGCTGGCGAGCGTCGGGTCGATCGGGGGACGGGCGGGCGTGGCGGTCGTGCTCATCACATGATCTCGATGTCTGCTTGCAGCGCGCCGGCCGCCTTGATCGCCTGAAGAATGGTGATCAGGTCGCGCGGCCCGACGCCCAGCGCGTTCAATCCGTTAACCAGTTCGCCGAGCGTGACGCCCGAGGGAACCATCGCGAGCCGACGACCGGACTGGTCGTCGACCTCGATCGACGTGCGCGGCACCACGACGGTCTGCGCGCCGCCGCCGATCGCGCCGCCCTGGCGGCTGCCCGGCACCACCTGCGGCACCATGTCGAAGATCGGATTGCCGGCGGCGTCCAACACCGGACGGCCATCCGCGCCGACGCGCGGCTGCGGCACGTTGATCACCTGATCAGGGTTCGCCTGACCCGGAAATCCGGCCGCGCCGGGAGCGAAGGCGCCGGGCTGCGAGACCTGCGGCGTCTCGGTCACGCGGATGGTCAGATTGGCCTGCGCGACGGCGACCGTGCTGATGCGCACGTTCTCGCCCATCACGATCACGCCCGAGCGCTCGTCGATCACGACCTTCGCAACCTTGTCCGGCTCGATCGGCAGGCGCTCGATGTCGGTCAGCATGGCGACGACGTCGCCCTTATACTGCGGCGGAACCTGGATGTTGATCGTGGACGGGTCGGCGGGCCGCGCCGCGCCTGCGCCCACGAAGGCGTTCACGGCCTGCGCCACGCGGCGCGCCGTGGTCAGATCCGGGTTGCGCAAGGTGAGGCGCACGTTCTCCAGGCTCGCCATCTCGAAGCCGACTTCGCGCTCGACGATGGCGCCGTTGGCGATCCGGCCCGAGGTGGGCACGCCGCGCTGCAGCGTCGAGGCCTGGCCCTGGGCCCGGAACCCGCTGATCGCCATCGGGCCCTGCGCCACGGCGTACACTTCGCCGTCCGCGCCCATCATCGGGGTGACCAGCAGAACGCCGCCCAGCAGGCTCTGCGCGTCGCCCATCGCCGAGACCTGCACGTCGAGGCGGGTGCCCTGGCGGGCGAACGGCGGCAGCGTCGCCGTGACCATCACGGTGGCGATGTTCTTGGTGCGCAGCTCGTTGGTGGCCGTGCCGTTCGCGTTGGTGGTGCGGGCGTTCACCCCCAGCCGCTCAAGCATGCCGAGCAGGCTTTCGCGGGTGAAGATGACCTTAGAGAGGTCGTCGCCCGTGCCAGCCAGACCGGCCACGATGCCGTAGCCGACCAGCATGTTGTCGCGAATGCCTTCGAAGTCAGCGATGTCCTTGATCCGGACAGACTGGGCCGAGGCGGGGAGGGCGCACAAAGCCAGGGCGGCGGCGCAGCAAACGCTGACCGCGCGGGACCTGACTATGCGAAACGTCGAGCCGAAGATCATGGTATTCCTATCTTCCTTCGCCAGGGAGGTAAGCGAACTCCGTGCCAGGAAAAATTTCACGCCGTCACAAGCACTTGGCGAAGGATATGCTGAATCTGTCTTAGCATAAACCGGAAATTTCCGCCCCCTGTCGGCAAGAAATGCCGCGCAACGATTTGTAACCACATTTCAGGCTCGCCCAGATATGGCTGCTGGTCACTGGGGCGTGATCGCGCTATCGGTGGAGCGCTGAACTGCGGGGAGATAGTCATGAAGGTTGGGGGACCCGGACCGGCGCGGCCGCCAGCGCCTGGACGACGCAGTGAACGCAGCGGGGCGGCCAGCTCCGGCCAGTTCGCCCGCGCGCTCGAAGGCGGGGTGGGCGAGGCCGAAACCGTCCATGGCGCGGCTCCCGTCTCCGCGCTCGACGCGTTGCTCGCGGTTCAGGAGGTCAATCCCGACGGCCGCAAGCCGCGCCGCGCCGTGTTGCGCGGCAAGGCTTTGCTCGATTCGTTGGACACCGTCCGAGACGCGCTGCTGAGCGGAACTTTGAGCGCCGATCGGCTCAGCGTGTTGCGAGATCTTGTCGCAGCCGACCGGGAATCGGTCGAAGACCCCCAATTGGCCGAGCTCCTTGATGAGATTGATCTCCGCGCCCAGGTTGAGTTGGCGAAGCTGACGCATCAGGAATGAAGCCCCGCCTCAATTGTGATCACAGTGGCCTCTGAGTCCCCCTTTCGCTCTTGCGAACCCGGTATCAAGGTTTTATTAGAAGCGCGAAGTTAAGGCTGCGCGAGGGTTCCATGGCGCCTACATTTCCACCGGATTATCGTCCGCGTGACGACGAACCCTATATGAATCCAATGCAGCTGGAGTATTTCCGGCAAAAGCTGCTGCAACAGCGCAACGAGCTGCTGCGTGAATCCAGCGAAACGCTGCAAAGCCTCCAGCAGGAGAGCCTTCAGCAACCCGATCTGACGGATAGGGCGTCAATGGAGAGCGATCGGGCGTTGGAGCTCCGGACCAGGGACCGCGAGCGCAAGTTGATCAACAAGATCGACATGGCGCTTCAGCGGATCCAGGACGGGTCCTACGGCTATTGCGACGAGACCAGCGAGCCGATCGGCCTGCGCCGCCTGGAGGCGCGTCCGGTCGCGACGCTTTCGGTCGAAGCGCAGGAGCGGCATGAACGGATGGAGCGGACGCACCGCGACGATTGAGCGGGTCGAAGCTCCAAAAATAAGAAAGGCGGGCTCCAGGGCCCGCCTTTTTTGTGTCCGGTTTCCGTCGCGCCTCAGAAGGGCGAGATGATGTCCAGAAGCTGGGTGCCGTAACGCGGCTGCTGCACGTCGGTCATCTGGCCGCGGCCGCCGTAGGACACGCGGGCTTCGGCGATCTGATCGTAATTGACGGTGTTCCGGGCGGAGATGTCCTCCGGACGGACGATGCCGACCATCACGAGCTCGCGCAGCTCGAAATTGACGCGGATCTCCTGCTTGCCGCTGATCACCAGATTGCCGTTCGGCAGGATCTGGGTGACCGTCGCCGCCAGACGCATGCTCAGGCGTTCGGTGCGGGTGATGTCGCCGCGGCCGCGGATGTCGTTGCTGGAGGTGTAGCCGGCGCCGATGCCGTTGTCGCCGCCGGCGGTGCTGCTGTTGTCCGGCCGGCCGCCAATGCCCTTGGGCAGCAAGCCGGCTAGAGTGCGCTGAAAGCCGAACAGCGACGCGATGTTGGACGCCTCGGTGTTGTCGCGGCGGCGGCGATCGTCGGCGGTGAAGGTGCCGACCTCGTTGAGGTCGATCACGACGGTGAGAATGTCGCCGACGCGGCTGGCGCGCAGATCCTTGAAGAAGGTGCGGCTGCCCCCGCGCCACAGCGAGTTCGGCTGACGCTCCACCACCTGAGGGTTGGGCATCGGCATGGAGACCGGTTGATAGCCCGGGATCGAGGTCGGGTTGACGATAGGACTCATCAGCGGCTTCTCGCCGATATTGGCGAGCCGATCCGCGGCGCTGCAACCGGTCAAGGCGAGCGCGAGGGCGGCGACGCCCGCATAGCGCCCGATGCTGATGTCCGTCCGGAGAGTGCGGTTCTTCACGTCGAATGTCCTATTTCGCGGCGATCTGGTAGCCGGATCGAACGGTCACTTCGCCGGGACCGGTCACCAAACCTTGCACCATCTTGTCTGAGCGCGTGTTCACCACCCGCACGGTGTCGCCTTCGCCGCCGTCGTCCAGCGCCTTGCCCTGCATCACCAGGGTCAGCCGCGGCGAATCAACCTTGACGGTGATCAGAGAGTTGCGCGTGACGAACAAAACCGGGGCCAGCTCGGTCGCGCGGATCGCCTGTCCGGCCGGCATGGGACGCCGCACCGTCTTGCCGACCATGCGCGCGGGGTCGGTCACGGTCGCCGCGCCGACCTGATCGGCGCGCAGCCGCACGATCTGCACGTCGCTCAACCGGATCGTCTCACCGGGCTGGATCGCCCGGGTCAGCACGACCGCCTCCGTGGTTTGATGCACGCGGCCGGTCACCTTCAGGCGATCCGAATTATTGGCGTCCTCGCCGATCAGAAGGGTGGCGTTGAACCGTCCGCGCGCGGCGTCATACTGCATCTGTTCGACAACGACGCCGACTTCGACGCCAGCCGGCAGCTGGATCCGCATCTGGTCATTGTCGAACGCGAAGTCCGCCCCCGGCGCCAAACCGCGCTCCACCAGCGCTCTGCCGACCGCAGGACGCAGCCGCTCGGCCCCGACGGTCACGGACGCCCGCTCCACCACCGCGCGGTCGCTGCGCGAGGCGGGCGACCACTTCACGCCGTAGCTCTGCGCGATGCTGGTGAGCGAGGTCGCGTCCAAGGCCAGCTTCTGGCCGGGCGCCGGAGCGCGCATCACGTCAACGTCAGGACGGATATGTCTCGGCAATCCTGTGAACAGATCGCCAAGCTGCACTGAGTCGCGCTCGACCGTCACCGCCGTCCGCAGGGTCACGACGGATTGCGCGCGCGCCTCCGCCAGCGACGCGAGGCCGAGAGCGATGAACAGGAAGGCGATGAAACGGCGCATGGCGTGCATCCTTACCCCGGAAAGGAGCCGGACTGGTTTACTTCAGGTTCGAGAGCACCGAGGACATCTGGTCGGAGGTCTCGATGACCTTGCTGTTCATTTCATAGGCGCGCTGGGCGGAGATCAAGGCCGTGATTTCGGACACGACGTTGACGTTCGCGGTCTCCAGGAAGCCCTGCAGCACGGTCCCGCGGTTTTCGATGCCCGGCACGCCGTCCTGCGGCTGGCCCGACGCGGTGGTTTCCAGGAACAGGTTGTTGCCGATCGCCTGCAGGCCGGTCTCGTTGATGAAAGTGGAGAGCTGCAGCTGGCCGACCGTGTTCGGGGCGACCTGACCGGCGATCTTCACCGACACCTGGCCGTTCGGGTTGATGGTCACCGACTGCGCGTTCGGCGGCACCGTGATGCCCGGGCGCACCGTGAAGCCGTCGGCGGTCACCAGCGTGCCGTCCTGATTCAGCTGAAAGGAGCCCGCGCGGGTGTAGGCGATTTCGCCGTTCGGCAGATCGATCTGGAAGAAGCCGTTGCCGGAGATCGCCATGTCGAAGGGATTCTGAGTGGGCAGCAGATTGCCTTGCTCATGCATGCGATAGACGGCGGCGGTGCGGACGCCGAGGCCGACCTGGCTGCCCGACGGCACCGTGGTGCCGGCGTCGGAGGAGGGCGTGCCGACGCGGCGCGCGTTCTGATACAGCAAGTCCTGGAACTCGGCGCGGCTGCGCTTGAACCCGGTCGTGTTCAGGTTGGCGATGTTGTTGGAAATCACTTCGACCTGAAGCTGCTGAGCGAGCATTCCGGTGCCGGCGATATTGATAGAACGCAACATGTCTTGTTCCCCTTAAGCGTCTGCGCGCGGTCTAGTCAGCGCGGCCGACTAGGAAGTTGTCTTCGACAGGCGGCTGATCGCCGTGCGCTGCCGTTCATGCTCGCTGTCCACCAGCTTCTGCGCGCTTTGATAATCGCGCAGCATCTCCATCATACGCGTCATCTCCATGACCGGCTGAACGTTCGATCCCTCCAACGAGCCTTGCAAGAGGCTGGCGCGGCTGGAGGGGAGGGCGGCCTGATCGGTCGAGTACATGCCGTTGCCGGCCTTGCGGAGCGCCTGCTCATCGGCGAACTGGACCAGCTGGATCTGGCCCACCGGGCCGATGTTGGTGGTGATCGCGCCGTCGCCCTGGATCCGCACGCTGTTGACGTCGGCCCCGGCCTGCAGCGTGATCGGCGCGTCGTTCACGCCCACCACGGGATAGCCGTCCGCCGTCACCAATTGGCGCTCGGCGTCGATCTGGAAGCGGCCGGAGCGCGTGTACATGTCCTGACCGGGCGTGCGCACGACAAGATAACCGTCGCCCCGCACCGCGAGATCCAGATTATTGTTCGTGACTTCCAGCGGCCCCTCGCGCGTGTCGCGATAGAGGCCGATGTCATCTACGAAGGAAATGCGTTCGCGTTGGCCGACCGGGCCGGTCTTCGCCAGATGCTCCTGGAACAGCGTGCGCTCCGCGCGGAACCCGTTGGTCGAGGCGTTGGCGATGTTGTTCGCGACCGAGGTCATGTCTCGGCTGATCGTCCGGGCCCGGGAGAGGGCGATGTAGGTTGGATTTTCCATGGCCTTTTACGTCACCAATTCTGTGCTCACGCAACGCCGCTTTGGTAAGCAGGGTTTGTGCCAGACAAGAAAACCATATTTTTTCAAGTTGTTAAAGAATTTTTTTCGTGTTATGCATCAATTCATGGAGGGCGTTCCTGCCGTATTTGCTCGGCAGTTTCTGCCTTGCAGCGCTGTCGGCACAGTTTGTTAGAACCACTTGATGTGGCTGAAAAAAGACTGGATTCGATCGCGGTGATATGAGAACTGTGCATAACTGCGATTCGAGTATTCGAGTCGCTGGCAGGCGGCTGAAAAGCGGCGAGGAGTGAAGATGTCCGCAGACGTTTTTGACGATGATATGGGCGGGGGCCGCAACGGCGGTCGGAAACGACTGAGCGGCAAGCGTTTGCTGTTGTTCGTCGTCCTGCCGCTGTTGCTCTTGATCGGCGGCGTCGCCGGCCTGGTCTTCTCCGGCCAACTCGATCCGATCATGGAGGCCGCCGGCTTGAGCGGGACGAAAGCGCCGCCGCCGAAGGCCGAGCGCCCCATCCAGGCCGTCTATCATGACCTGCCCGAGATGCTGGTGAACCTCAAGACCGACAGCCCGCGCCCGGTTTTCCTGAAGCTTTCGGTCAGCCTTGAGCTGGACCGCCAGGAAGACGTTGAGGCGGTCCGCAAGGTGCTGCCCCGGGTCATCGACACCTTTCAGGTTTATCTGCGCGAGTTGCGCCCTGACCAACTGGTCGGCTCCGCCGGCCTGATCCGGCTGCGCGAGGAATTGCAGCGCCGCATAAACGAGTCGATTCGTCCGACTCGGGTGCGGGAAGTGTTGTTCAAGGAAATGCTGATCCAGTAGTTCGGCCCTAACGGGTCGTCTGGCTTCCGGCTGGGCGACCTACCTTCCCGGCGGCGGGCGCGAGCGCCAGGTCGTCGCGGCAGAGCGACAGCGGAGCGTGAGAGATGCCCGGCCCAGACGATTTGCAAGACGACCTGCTCGCTGGCGAGTGGGAAAAGATGATGGGGGACAGCGGCGGCGACTCCGGCGGCGGTCTCGGCGGGATGGGCGATTTCGCCGACGCGGCGGGCGGCGGCGGCGAGGTTGGTTCGACGC
>JBMLRS010000194.1:0-2978 GCA_049240905.1 Elsteraceae bacterium | reverse complement strand
GGCGAGATGACCGCGATGAGCGACGCGCCGGTGGCGGAGCAGGGCGCGACGCAGACGTCGCGCGGCGACGACAAGGTCACGCTGCTGGTGTTCCGCGCCGGCAAGGGCGGGCCAAAGGCGGTGCCGCTGTCGCTCGTCGCGCGATTGGAGGAGATCGACCTCTCGACCGTCGAATACTCCAACGCCAAGCCGATGGTGCAGTATCGCGAGAAGCTGATGCCGCTGATCCCGATCGACCCCTCGATCGTGATCGGGACCGAAGGCAACGCGCCCGTGCTAGTCTTCACCGACGGCGATCATTCAATGGGGCTGCTGGTCGACGAGATCGTCGACATCGTCGAGGACCGGCTGAAGGTCGAATTGACCTCGGACAATCCCGGCTTCATGGGCAGCGCGATCATCGCCGGGCGGGCGACCGATCTGATCGACGCCGGCTATTTCCTGCAGCAGGCTTTTGGCGATTGGTTCCAGGCGGGCGGCTCGCGCCAGATCACCGAGCAGGAGGCGCGCAAGCGGATCCTGGTGGTGGATGACAGCGCCTTTTTCCGCAATCTGCTGACGCCTCTGCTGTCGGTCGCGGGCTACGACTCGACGGCGGTCGCCTCCGCGAACGAAGCGCTGTCGATGCTGGAGGGCGGACATCACTTCGACGTGGTGGTCAGCGACGTGGAGATGCCAGGGCTGAATGGGTTCGAGTTCGCCCAGGCGATCCGCGCCAACCCTAAATATGCGGGCCTGCCGATCATCGCCTTGTCGTCGCATTCTGCGCCGGAGGATTTTGAGCGTGGCCGCGCGGCGGGCTTCACCGACTATGTCGCCAAGAGCGATCGCGACGCCTTGATCGGCAGCCTGGCCCAGGCCTTGTCCATGAGCGTGACTGAACGGGGGATGGTATGAGCGAACTGGTCGCGGTAGGCCGAAACGCGCTCGCGCGCGCCGGCGATGCGGAGGAGAGCCGGCAATATGTGTCGATCACGATCGCCGGCCAGCAATTCGGGATCCCGGTCCTGATCGTCCATGACGTTCTGGGCCCCCAGCGAATCACCCGAATTCCGCTGGCGCCGGCGGAGGTGGCCGGCTCTCTGAACTTGCGCGGACGGATCGTGACGGCGATCGACGTGCGAACCCGTCTCGGCATGGGGCGGCGCGCGGCTGATCAGCCGGGCATGAGCGTGGTCGTCGAGCATTCCGGCGAATTCTACAGCCTGATGGTCGATGCGGTCGGCGAGGTGCTCACCCTGTCGTCGAAGGAGTTCGAGCGCAATCCTGCGACGCTCGATCCAAAGTGGCGGGAGATCAGTCAGGGGATCTTCCGTCTCGAGAACCAGCTCCTGGTGGTGTTGGATGTTGACCGTCTGTTGGATTTCTCGCATTCGGAAGCGGCGTAACGTCAGACTCTGAACGTATGCGAGGGCCGTTGGACGCGTGACGCGGATGTCCGGCCGCTGGGGTGGAGAAGTCGTAGATGAAATCCTGTCTGATCGTCGATGACAGCCGCGTCGTGCGCATGGTCGCGCGCAAAATCCTGACAGAATTGAAGTTCGCCGTTTCGGAGGCGGAGGACGGGCAGAAGGCGCTTGAAGCCTGCCTGAAGGACATGCCCGACGGCATCCTTCTGGATTGGAACATGCCGGTCATGAGCGGCATCGAGTTCCTTGAGGCGTTGCGCGCCGCCCCAGGCGGGGACAAACCGATCGTCGTCTTCTGCACCACCGAAAACGACATGTCGAACATCATCAAGGCGATGGGCGCAGGGGCGAACGAGTACATCATGAAGCCCTTCGACGCGGACATCATCCAGAGCAAGTTCGAGCAGGTGGGACTGCTCTGATGTCCGTCACAGGGCAGATCGCCCCGTCGACCGGCGGTTCGTCGGCGATGGCGGGCGCGCCAGGCGCGCCAGGCGTGATCCGGGTTATGCTGGTCGACGACAGCGCGGTGATTCGCGGCTTGTTCACCCGCGCCTTGGAGGCTGATCAGGAAATTCAAATCATCAGCAGCGTCAGCGACGGCCGGATGGCGGTCAACGCCCTCAAGCGGCACGACGTCGACGTGATCGTGCTCGACATCGAGATGCCGAATCTCGACGGCTTGTCGGCCTTGCCTCTGCTGCTGGAAGTGAAGCCGGACGTGAACATCATCATGGCGTCGACGCTGACCCGGCGAAACGCCGAAGTCAGCCTCAAGGCCATGTCCGCCGGTGCGAAGGACTATATCGCCAAGCCCTCCTCGACCAGCGAGTTGACCTCCGCCCAGGCGTTCCAGGGCGAATTGATCGCGAAGATCAAGGCGCTTGCGGGCGGCAAGCGGTCGCAACGGGCGGAGACGCCGCATCGACCCTCGCCCAGCTTCGCTCAGCCGTCGGCCAGCGTGCCGACCCATCCCGCCCCAGTCCAGCCGCGCGCCGACGCGACCCCAGCGACGGCCTCGCCGCCGTCGCCCGCCGCGCCGCCCGCCGCCCCGCCGGCGCGGGAAGCCCCGGTCGCCCGCCTCGCGCGCGGGGCCGAGATACCCTTGCGCAAGGCGCCGATCGAGTATCCGGAGGTGATCGCAATCGGCTCCTCGACCGGTGGTCCGCAAGCGCTGTTCACGCTGCTCGCGGGCCTCGGCGGGGCCAAGCAGCCGATCCTGATCACGCAGCACATGCCGCCGACCTTCACGACCATCCTGGCCGAGCATATCTCGAAGGTGACCGGTCGGGCGGCGGCTGAAGCGAAGGACGGCGAAGCCATTCAGCCGGGTCGGATCTATATCGCGCCGGGCGATTTCCACATGACGGTGGAGACCCAGGCGGGCCAACGCGTGTTGCGTCTGCTGAAGACCCCGCCGGAGAATTTCTGCCGACCGGCGGTGGATCCAATGCTGCGCAGCCTGTCGCAGGCCTATGGCGGCAAGGTGTTGTGCGTGATTCTGACGGGCATGGGCTCCGACGGTCTCAAAGGCGCTCAGAACTTGGTCGGCGTCGGCGGCACCGTGCT
>JBMLRS010000193.1:540-6461 GCA_049240905.1 Elsteraceae bacterium | reverse complement strand
GGCGCCTAAGCCCTTTCATTTGGCCTGGTTCATGAACTTCACGCCGGGGGATTGGACCGGCGCCTTCGCCGCGGGCGGCTCGCCCTGGGACGGACAGTTCTACGTCGACATGGCCAAGGCGCTGGAGCGCGCCTGCTTCGACTACATCATGTTGGAGGACACGCTGATGGTGTCCGAAACCTATGGCGGGTCGTCGGAGGCGAACATGCGCAACGCGCTGTTCGTGCCGAAGCATGATCCGGCCCCACTGGCCGCCGTGATCGGCGCGAACACCCGCCATCTGGGCGTGGTGGCGACCATGAGCACGCTGGGCTATCCGCCCTTCCTGCTGGCGCGGCTCTGCTGCACGCTGGATCACCTGTGCGGCGGCCGCTTCGGCTGGAACATAGTGACTTCCGGCGAGGATCTGGCGGCGGAGAATTTCGGCCTCGACAAGCTGCCGCCGCGCGAGCAGCGCTATGAGATGGCCGATGAATATCTGGAGGTGGTGAACCAGCTGTTCGAAAGCTGGGAACCCGGCGCGATCGTGATGGACCGGGAGAAGGGCGTCTACGCCGACCACACCAAGGTTCGCCCCATTCATTTCAAGGGAAAGCACTTCAAGGTGCGCGGGCCGCTGAACACGGTGCGAGCGCCGCAGGGCCGGCCCGCCTATGTTCAGGCCGGGGGATCGCCGCGTGGACGCGCCTTCGCCGCCAAGCACGCGGACTCCATCATCGCGGTCGCGAACGGCGTGGAGGGCATGAAGAAATATCGCGACGACGTCCGCAGCCACGCCGTCAAGGCCGGCCGCAATCCCGACGACATCAAGGTGCTGTACCTGATCTATCCGTTCCTGGGCGAGACCGACGCCGACGCGCACGCCAAGCATCAGCGGTTGGTCACCTCGCCTAGCTTCATCGAGCAGGCGCTCGCCAGCATCTCGACCATCACCGACATCGACTTCTCGCAGTTCGATCTGGACCAACCGCTGCCCCAGCTCACCACCAATGGAGAACAGGGCTCGCTCGACAAGTTCGCGCAATGGGGCAGCAACAAGACACTCCGTCAGCTCTGCGCGGAGCGCTTCGGCGGGCCGGGCGACATCACCCTGATCGGCTCGCCGGACACGGTCGCGCGCATGATGGGCGAGGTGATGGAGGAGGTCGGCGGCGACGGCTTCCTGATCAGCACGCCGTTCCAACGCACCAGCCAACAATTCATCACCGAGGTCACCGAGGGCTTGGTTCCCGCCTTGCAGCGGCGCGGGCTGGCCCGCGCCGTCTACACCAAATCAACCCTGCGCGAGACCCTGCTGGAGTTCTAGCGAATCCCGCCGATCGTCTGCGGGCGGGCGTCCACGCCGCCCGCGGCGCCGATTGGCGCTCCTTTGCCCGGCGTGATCGTCGGCGTGCGGGCGGTCAGATGGCCGGACAGGTTCTTCTCCAGCCACAACACCGCGCGGCGGATGCTCTCCGTGAACAGCAGATAGATCAGCGCGCAGTACAGATAGATCGAAAAGTCGAAGGTGCGCGCGAAGATGAAGCGGGTCTGCCCCATCAGGTCCAGCAGCGTGATGATCGCCGCCAGCGCGCTGGCCTTCACCATGCCCACCCACTCATTGCCGAAGGGGCGCAGGGCGATCAGCATCGCCTGCGGCCACACCACGTGGCGCGCGGTGCGGAACGGCGACAGGCCCAAGGCCTTGGCCGCTTCGGTCTGGCCACGGTTCACCGCCGAAAGCGCGCCGCGCAGGATTTCCGACTGATAGGCCGCCGTGTTCAGGCTGAAGCCCAGAATGCAGCAGAAATAGGCCTCGCGGAACAGCCACCAGAGCCCCCATTCCTGCAGCAGCGGACGCAGTTCGCCGCCGCCGTAATAGATGATGTAAAGCTGACAGAGCAGCGGCGTGCCGCGAAACACCTGAACATATCCGGCGGCGAAGCCGCTCAGCGCGATGTTGCTGGACATGCGCATGCGCGCGAGCGGGATGGCGAGGATGAAGCCGAGGCTGCAGGAGATGACCACCAGTTGGATGGTCAGCCAGACGCCTTTGAGAATCCGCTCCCAGTATGTCGCGAGCAAGTCCACATTGACGATGAACTGGGCGAGCGCCAGAAGCTGATCAGGCATCATGCGTACCCCTGGTTGGCGCGCTTCTCGATCGCGCTTTGCATCATCCCCGAGATGATGCTGATGATCAGGTAGATCGCGGCGGCGGCGGTGTAGAACACCAGCGGCCGGGTGGTGGCGCGGCTGCCTTCGGCGGCGGCGCGGAGCAGATCGGTCACCGCCAGCGTGGAGATCAAGGCGGTGTCCTTCAACAGCACCATCCAGATGTTGCCGAGGCCGGGCAGCGCGATCCGCAGCATCTGCGGACAGGTGATCAAGAAGAAGATTTGGCGCGGGCGCAAACCGACCGACTTCGCGGCTTCCGCCTGTCCAGGCGGGACCGCGGCGATGGACGTGACCCAAACTTCGCTGGAATAGGCGGCGACAACGGTCGACAGCGCCACGACGCCGGCGGTGAAGGCGCTGATCTCGATCTTGCCGACGCCGAGCGCCGGACCGAGCTTGTCGAGCAGCGCCTGAAGGCCGAAGTAAATGATGAACAGCGCCAGAAGGTCTGGAATGCCGCGGAAGAAGGTCGTGTAGACGTCGCAGGCGCGGCGCAGCAGGCGGCTTGAGGAGAGCTTCATCACGGCGATGGCGAGGCCGCCGGACAGGCCGATTGGAAGCGTGGTGAGGGCCAGCGCGAGAGTGACCATCGCGCCTTTGAGAAGGAGGCCCCACCACCCGTCGGGGCCGAAAAGGAGACTGTACCAGGTCATCTTAGGACGGTCCTCCTGATCGGGGACGGGGGCGGGGCGGCGCCGAGGCTGTTACTTGCCGCGGATGTTCACCTTGAAGTACTGGTCGGCGATCTTCTTGAAGGTGCCGTCGGCGTCGACTTCGGCGATCGCCTTGTTCACCATCGCCAGCAACACGGTGTCTTCCTTGCGCAGCGCGGCGCCGACGCCAGGGCCGAAGATGTCCACATGCTTCGCGCGATCGATCTCGCCGGCGATCTTGCAGCAGGCCGGGTTCTTCTCGACGAAGGTCGAGGCGACGATCACGTCGGTGACGGCGAAGTCGATGCGGCCGCTGGCCAGATCGATCTGCGGCTCGTCGCCCGAGGGGTACAGCTTGATCTGCGAGTCCTTGTAGAACTTCTCGAGATAGTTCGCGAAGGTCGTCGACGACTGCGTGCCGATGGTCTTGCCCTTCAGCGCGGCCGGCGTGATCTCGCCCTTGTAGGACGCGGCGCCGAGGAAAACCGGCGGGGTCGAGAAATAGAAGTCAGAGAAATTGACCCGTTCCTTGCGCGCGGCCGTGATGTTCATCGAGGACATGATCATGTCGAACTTGCCCGCCAGCAGCGACGGGATGATGCCGTCCCAGTCCTGGTTCTGGAAGGTGCATTCGACCTTCATGCGCTTGCAGATTTCCCTGGCGTAATCGACTTCCCAACCGACGATCTCGCCTTTGGCGTTCACGCTCTCGAAGGGAGGATAAGTCGCGTCCATGCCGATGCGGACGGTCTTCCATTCCTTGGCCTCGACCGAGCCGCCCGTGAGGGTGGCGGCGACGCCGAAAAGGGCCATGCCCAGAACCGGGAGAAGGGTAGCTTTCTTCACGTGATCCTCCGTTGATGCCGCCCGAGGGGCCGAGATTGCCAAGTCCGTCGCGCCCATGCCGGGCGTCGCTGGGTCAAGGGCACAAGGAGGGTTCAGCAATAAGCGTACCAATCGATCAAAGACCGTCGAAGCGTCCGGTCGAGCCGATCCCGGTCACGGTCACGGCAGTTGGAGCTTGGGCCAGCGGCGCAGCCAATCCTTCCCGAGCACGCGCGCATCGAAGGCCGCGCGCTTGCGCAGGCCAGCCGGCGTGGGCCGGAGACGCAGCGTGACCAGATCCTCGACGCCATAGGGGGCTGACAATTCCACCGCGCCTGACCGCAGCCGAGCGGCCACGGCGGTGCAGGTCTCGAGCCATTGCGCCATGGCGTCTCTGGTATCTTGATAGGGTGGATCATTATTGCGCAAATGCATGCGGGCTTGGTTTTTGACCGACCAGCGAAGGTCCGGCGCGGCGTCGCGCAGCGCCGCTTCATAGGTCTTCTCCGCGGCCGGATCGCAAGTGAAGGGATCGAAGTAAATCAGATCGACGTCGCCTTCCCCGACGGACCAACCCCGATCATGAAGGGCGTCCCACACGGCGTTGCGTAGAAAACCGGCGCCGATCCAAGCGTCGGGCAACGCCAGCGCCGCTGCGTGCGTGAGCGCTCGCATCATGCCCGGCTGGCTTTCGATGAAGCGGACGACGTCCTCCGCGCCGCGCATTGTGGTCAGGCGGCCTGGTCGGCCACCGCCTCCAGCGAATCCCGCAAGGCGGTGATTTCGCTCTGCAACCGCTGAAGATTGGACAGATCGAGCCCTGAGGCCGCGAGGACGCAACTCGGCACCTCCGCCGCTCGCTCCCGCAGCGCTTGGCCGACCGAGGTCAGGCGCACGCGCACTTGGCGTTCATCCCGCGGGTCGCGTGTGCGCGTGATCCGGCCTTGCGCCTCAAGCCGCTTCAGCAGCGGGGTCAGGGTGCTGGATTCCAGGAACAGCTTGGCCCCCAAGGCGCCGACGGTCTGATCGTCCTGCTCCCAGAGCGCCACCATCACCAGATATTGCGGGTAAGTCAGGCCGAGCGCGTCCAACAGCGGCTTGTAGACCCGGTTGAAGGCGTGGCTGGCGGAATAGACCGCGAAGCACAGGAAGCCGCCCAGCTTCAGCGGATCGTCGGCGGAAGAGGGGGATGCGGTCATGGCGCGCCTTCGTTCATATTCCAGTCACAATTATATCGCGCACAAATTAATCGCAAGCGCTTGACAGGGTGCGTCGGCAGGATTAATTAAGTCGTGTACGATTTAATCGTCATCTAGGTACTGAGTTTCCACCACAGCTTCAAGGAGTTTTTATCATGTCCGTCAATGTTCTCTACACCACGTCAGCCCGCGCCACCGGAGGCCGCGACGGCCGGTCCGCCACGCTGGACGGGGCTTTGGACGTCAAGCTGACCACCCCGAAGGAGCTGGGCGGCGCCGGCGGCGAGGGCAATAATCCCGAGCAGCTGTTCGCGGCCGGCTACGCCGCCTGCTTCATCGGCGCCATGAAGTTCGTCGCCTCGCAGGGCGGCCCGAAGGTTCCAGCCGACACGTCCGTCACATCCACCGTCGGCATCGGCCCGCGCTCGGAAGGCGGTTTCGGCCTTGAGATCGCGCTGGCGATCTCGCTGCCCGGCCTCTCCCACGCCGACGCGACCGCGCTGGTGGAGAAAGCGCATCAGGTGTGCCCGTACTCAAACGCCACCCGCAACAACATCGATGTGAAGATCAGCATCGTCTAACTTGGGAAGGCGGATCGTCGGGCGGCCGGCGATCCGCCTTTTCTCACACCCGTTCGATCAGCGCCGCGATGCCTTGGCCGACGCCGATGCACATCGTGGCGATCGCGCGTTTGCCGCCGCTCTTCTCCAGGGCGTTGACGCATGTGAGCGCCAGACGGGCGCCAGACATGCCCAAGGGGTGGCCGAGGGCGATGGCGCCGCCATGCGGGTTCACGTGAGCGGCGTCGTCGGCCAAGCCCAGCTGCCGGAGCACGGCGAGGGCCTGCGCGGCGAAGGCTTCGTTCAGCTCGATCACGTCGATGTCGTTCAAGCTCACGCCGGTGCGCGCCAGCAGCTTCTGCACGGCGGGGGCGGGGCCGATGCCCATCACGCGCGGCGGCACGCCGGCCGAGACGACGGAGACCACGCGGGCGCGTGGGGTCAGGCCGTATTTCTTCACGGCGGCCTCCGAGGCGATGATCAGCGCCGCCGCCCCGTCATTCACGCCCGAGGCGTTGCCGGCGGTG
>JBMLRS010000193.1:0-530 GCA_049240905.1 Elsteraceae bacterium | reverse complement strand
CGAAGGGCGTGGCGAGCTTGCCGAGCTGCTCCAAGGTGGTGTCCGCGCGCGGATGCTCGTCGATGGAGACAACCGTCACCGCACCCTTGCGGCCCTTGATCTCGACCGGCGAGATCTCGGCGTCGAAGAATCCTGCGTCCTGCGCGGCCTTCACCCGCTGCTGGGAGCGCCAGGCGAACAGATCCTGGTCGGCGCGCGAGATCTGATGGTCCTTGGCGACGTTCTCCGCCGTCTCCGGCATGGAGTCCACGCCGTAAAGCGCCTTCATCTGCGGATTGACGAAGCGCCAGCCGATCGTGGTGTCGAAGATCTCCGCCTGACGGGAGAAGGCTTCAGTCGCCTTGTTCATCACGAAGGGGGCGCGGGTCATGCTCTCCACGCCGCCGGCGAGCACCAATTCGGCGTCGCCGGTCTTGATCGCGCGGGCCGCAATGCCGACGGCGTCCAGGCCGGAGCCGCAGAGACGGTTGATCGTGGCGCCGGGGGCGGAGGTCGGCAATCCGGCCAGCAGCAACGCCATGCGCGCGACG
>JBMLRS010000192.1:0-3586 GCA_049240905.1 Elsteraceae bacterium | reverse complement strand
AAAGGCGCTGATCGACGAGGGCTTCCATCCGATGACGGTCTATTTCCCCTTGGTCGTCCACGGCGCGATGTTGATCGAGCCGACGGAGACGGAATCGAAGGAGACGCTGGACCAGTTCATCGACGTCATGCGCGGCCTAGCGTCGCGGGCCAAGGCGGGCGACGCGGCGCATTTCACCGGCGCGCCGCGCTACACCCCGCGGCGTCGGCTGGATGAAACCGGCGCGGCCCGCAAGCCTGTGTTACGCTGGCGGCCCGCGCCCCTCGCGCAAGCCGCTGAATAGCAGGGAAAATGACCGAAAAACCGGAGGACGCCTTCCAGGCGCGGCTCGCCGCCGCGCAGGCCGCGCGCGAGAAGGAGAAGGGCGTCGCCGCCCACTCCAACTCGGTCGGTCTGCCCTCCGGGATCGGGCTCGGCTTCAGAATCGGCACGGAGCTCGTCGTGGGTCTTGCCGTCGGCGCCGGTGTCGGGTATCTGATCGACCGCTGGCTGGGCAGCTCGCCCTGGCTGACGATCTTGTTTTTCTTTCTGGGGGCCGGAGCGGGCGTGATGAACGTCTATCGCGCGGTCAACGGACTTGGATCCCGCGTGGGCTTTCAGAAGCCGCGCGACGGTAAGGAATAGAGGCGAAACGTGGCTGGTAGTCCGCTCGAACAATTCACCATCAAGCCGATTGTCCCGATCAAGCTTGGCTCCCTCGACGTCTCGTTCAGCAACTCGGCCGCCTTCATGGCGATGGCCGTTCTGCTGTCGTTCGTGGTGATGGCCTGGGGCGTGCGCCGTCAATCGATGGTGCCGGGCCGGCTGCAGTCGCTGGCGGAGATTCTGTACGAGTTCGTCTCGGGCATGCTGAAGGAGAATGTGGGCGAGGAAGGGCGCAAGTACTTGCCGTTCGTGTTCTCGCTGTTTATGTTCGTGCTGCTCGGCAACCTGATGGGGATGATCCCGTACGGGTTCACCTACACCAGCCATATCGTGGTGACCTTCGGCCTCGCGTTCCTGGTCTTCGTCGCGGTGACGGTGATCGGCTTGATCCGCCACGGCTTCCACTTCTTTTCGCTTTTCGTGCCGCACGGCGCGCCCTGGTGGCTGCTGCCGATCATCGTGCCGATCGAAGTGATTTCCTACATGACGCGGCCGATCAGCCTGTCGGTCCGTCTTTTCGCGAACATGCTTGCCGGCCACACCATGATGAAGGTGTTCGCGGGCTTCGTGATCGCGCTGGGCTTCCTCGGCGGCTGGCTGCCGCTGGCGATGATCGTCGCTCTCACGGGCTTCGAGCTCGGCGTCGCGATGCTGCAGGCTTACGTCTTCAGCCTGCTGACCTGCATCTATCTGAAAGACGCCATCCATCTGCATTGATTGACGCGGCCTTCATCGTTAATCAGCGCATCTAACTCGTCACACAAGAAAGGTCTTCCTATGGATCCTCAAGCTGCAAAGTACATCGGCGCCGGTCTGTCCATGATCGCGCTGCTCGGCGTCGGCATCGGCCTCGGCACCATCTTCTCCTCGCTGATCTCGGCCATCGCCCGCAACCCGGCGGCCCGCGACACCGTGTTCCCGATCGGCATCTTGAGCTTCGCTCTGACGGAAGCGGTCGCGCTGTTCGCGTTGGTCATGGGCTTCCTGATCCTGTTCACGTAGTCGAACGGGGTTTTGGGGTAATGATCGACAGCTCATTCGACCTGCTGTCGCTGTTCGTCTCGACAGCGCATGCCGCTGGACCCGCCGCTGACGCGGCGGCGCCGGCCATGCCGCAGCTGAATCCGAAGACGATGGCGACCCAGCTGTTCTGGCTGGCCGTCACGTTCATCGCGCTCTACGTTCTGATGGCCAAGGTGGCCTTGCCGAAGGTGGGCGCCGTGATCGACGCGCGGGCCGAGCGGATCGACTCTGATCTGTCGGTCGCTTCCCACGCCAAGTCCGAAGCGGAGCAATTGACCACCGCCTACTCGCACACCCTCGACAAGGCGCGCTCCGAGGCTTCGGCCTCGCTCCGCGCCGCCGTTGAGGCGACCGAAAAGGAAGTGGCTCGTCGCGAGATGGAGGCGACCGCCAAGGCCGCCAACGAAGCCAAGGCGGTGGAAGCCCGCCTGGCCGCGGCCCAGCGAGCGGCGATGATGAACGTCAGCGTGATCGCGGTGGACGTGGCGACCGCCGCGGTGCAGCGCCTCTCCGGCGTCGCCGTCACGGAGGCCGACGCCTCCAAGGCCGTCAATGACGCTCTGGAAAATCGGCGGATCTGATGAACCATCTTTTTCACGACACCACCTTCTGGGTCGCCGTCGGTTTCTTCATCCTCGTCGCCCTTCTGGGCAAGAAGATCGTCGGAATCGTCACTTCCGGGCTGGATTCCCGCGCCGTGCGCATTCGCGCGCAGTTGGAGGAGGCCGAGCGGCTGCGCCGCGAGGCTGAAGCGATGCTGGCCTCGGCCACGCAGAAGCACGCTGCCGCCTCCGCCGAAGCCAAGGCGATCCTCGCCAAGGCCGAGGAGGAGACCCATCGTCTGCGCACCCAGGCGATCACCGATCTCGAGGCGCTGCTGAAGCGCCGCGAGCAATTGGCTCTGGACAAGATCGGCGAAGCCGAACGCCGGGCGATCCGCGAAGTGGAGTTGATGGCGGTGGACATCGCCATGACCGCCACCCGCGCGATCCTGACCGAGAAGATGACCGGCCCCGAAGGCGATCGCATGATCGAGGCCGCCATCGAAGACGTGGCGCGCCAGCTGAACTAGTTCCGCTGGTTTCCGCCGAGCCTACCGAAACGCGCCGCCCGCCAGGACGGCGCGTTTTCGTTTGTAGGATTATCGCTTTGAATCAATAACTTCCCTCACCCTGAGCTTGTCGAAGGGCGCGTGTGGGAAGCGATGATGAGTTTGCCCGACCTTTCGACAGGCTCAGGGTGAGGGGATCTGTTGGCCAGCCCTGCCGCCTATCCCAGCGCCTGCGGCTTCGGCCCGCCGGTCGCCCAGTCCAGCAGCTCCACCGTATGCACAACTGGAACCTTCGCGGCGGAGGCGATCTGGGTCATGCAGCCGATATTGCCGGCGGCGATCACGTCCGGCTTGGTGGTGGCGATATTGGCCAGCTTGCGGTCGCGCAGCTGCTCGGCGATCTCCGGCTGCAGCAGATTGTAGGTGCCGGCGGAGCCGCAGCAGATATGGCCCTCCGGCACGTCGGCGACGGTGAAGCCGGCCTTCTGCAGCAGGGCTTTCGGCGCGGTCGTGATCTTCTGGCCATGCTGTAGCGAGCAGGCGCTGTGATAGGTCACCGCCAGCTCCTGCGCGTCCAGCGTCGGGATCAGGCCGGCGGCGTGCAGATATTCGCTGATATCCTTGGCGAGCCCGGAGATCTTCGCGGCGCGCTCGGCCCAGGCCGGGTCGGCGCGCAGCATATGGCCGTAATCCTTCACGGTCGTGCCGCAGCCCGAAGCGTTGATCACGATCGCATCCAGGCCCCCGGCCCGCTTCTCTTCCACCCAGGCCCGGATATTCGCCGCCGCCGAGGCATGGGCCAGGCCTTCCTTCCCCATGTGATGCGTCAGCGCCCCGCAGCAGCCCATGCCCTTGGGCACCACCACC
>JBMLRS010000191.1:0-16806 GCA_049240905.1 Elsteraceae bacterium | reverse complement strand
CAGCGTCTGTCCGAGCGTCGCGCCGAAGCGGTGCGTCAGGCTCTGGTCCGTGAAGGCCTGACCGCCGGCGCGATCTCGACCGTCGGTCGCGGCAAGACCCAGCCGCTGGTTCCGACCGCGGACGGTGTCCGTGAGCCGCAGAACCGCCGTGCGGAAATCGTCCTCCAGTAGGACGACTGAGGATCATCTTCCCGGTTCGCCGGGATCATGGGGGCGCATCCGGAAACGGATGCGCCCTTTCCTTTTCGGGGTTAGGGTTCCGGTCCAGCCCCCGCCTGAGAGGCGTCGAGATGCGTTGGGCCATTCTCGCCCTCTTGTTCGCCACCCGCTCGATGATGGCCTTCGGCTTTCTGGCGCCCGGCGCGTTACAGCCCTTCGCCATGCCCGATCTGGGCGTCGACCACGCGGCGATGGGCAGCCTGATCGGCGCCTATTGGCTGCCCGGCATCGCCCTTGCGCTGGTCGCCGGCATGCTGGCGACGCGCTTCGACGAGAAGTCGGTCGCGATCGCCGGCGTCCTCATGTTGATGATGGGTCAGACGTTGTTCGCGCTGGCCCCCGGCTTCGGGTTGGCCTTCTTCGGTCGGCTGCTCGGCGGCGGCGGCAATGTCCTGCTCAGCCTGTCGCTGACCGCCATGACCGCGCGCTGGTTCAGCGAAAAGGAGTTGGGCACGGCCCTGGCGATCCTCATGGATTCCTGGCCGCTCGGCCTCGCCCTCGCGCTGATCTGGTTCACGCCGGCTGCGGAATGGTTCGGCTGGCGCGGCGCGGCCCTGACCGGCGCCGCCGCCTGTCTGCCGATCGCGCTCGCGCTGCTGGCCTATCGGGCCCCAGGCGCGGCGGGCGCGGCTCGAGTCGCGAGGCCGCTGCCCTCCTGGCGGCGAATGGTCGGTTTCCATGGCCGCACCGCCTTCTATGGCGCGTTGAGTTGGGGAGCCTTCAATGTCGGCCAGATCGCCTTTCTCACCTACGCCCCCAGCCTGATCGGCGGGGTGGACGGCGCCGGTCTGGTGAGCCTTTGCGTCTGGGGCACCGCGCTGACCATGCCGATCGGCGGCTGGCTGTTCGATCGCTTCAACCGACCGCTGACCTTGATCGCTCTGTCCTGCGGCGGCGCGAGCCTCGCCATGCTCGCCTTTCTCGCGGGGATTTTTCCGGGCCCGATGGCGTTTCTGTCAGGGGTGATCTACGGGCTGTCGGCTGGAACCCTGATCGCGTTGCCCGCGCGCGCCTTGCCGCCGGACGATCGCGCCTGGGGCCTCGGCGTGTTCTATATGACGTATTATGCGTCGCTGGCGCTCGGCCAGAGCGGGGCGGGGCTCATCCGCGACGGCTTCGCGACCGCTTATGAGGTCGGAATGGCGGCGACGCTCTGCGTCGCGGCGACCATCCCGCTCACCTGGCTGTTTCAGCGCCTCAGAGGCTAGCGCGGCTTCTGCTTGGTTTGAGTGGCGGCGGCCGGGACTGGCGCCTGCGCCGTCGCGGTCGAGCAGAGTTGATTGCTGACATTGTCCAAAGCCGGCCGAGAGGACGCCAGTTCGATCAGCTGAGCCTGCTGCATATCCCGGACGGTCGCGAACAGCTTCACCGCTTCGTTGCAGTATTCGCTGTTCATCATGACCTTGTAGGAGATCTCGTTCGACAGGGCGCTGTCGAACTTCATGAACCGTGATTCGGACTGACCGCCATA
Source organism: Elsteraceae bacterium (assembly GCA_049240905.1). GTDB lineage: Bacteria > Pseudomonadota > Alphaproteobacteria > Elsterales > Elsteraceae > JBMLRS01. The sequence continues at coordinate 15,116 of JBMLRS010000191.1, read as the reverse complement.
GGCTTGGCGGAAATGCGCCTGCACCTTGCGCGAATGACCGTCCAGAGCGGCGCCATATTGCGCCACGAAGCGGTTATAGTCGTTGGACATGTCGCCGCTGCAGGAGAGCGACGCGACCATCAGCTCGCGCTTCAAGGAGAGAGCCTCCAGCGCGCTCAACAATTCCTGCGGAAAACATTTCGCGGAGGCCGCGACTGGCGCGACGGCCATGGCGGCGGCGATCAGGGTGGCGGTAAAGCGCTTCATCTCAGCCCTCATTTCCAAGCGACGCCAACGGCGCGAATCGATTTCCTACCAACAGCTTATAAGAGAATCTTCAGATTCTGGTCAAGCACTAGGCAGAAGTTTCCGATATAACTGGCGTCATTCCTAGCGGAGACGCCATATTTTCGCCAGCCTTCTTGTCGCGATCGAGCCGCTTCGTCGCAGCGCTCGTGGGCGACCGCGCAAAAACTAATTGTCCAATCGCGCCCGCCAAGTGTCTTCTGTAACAAATAGGGGGGCGCGTCTCGCCACATGTCGAAGATCCTGCCGCAACAACAACTACTGCTTGAACTTCTCGCGATGTCCGGAGACATCGCCGTGACCTCGGCGTCGCCCGACAGCCTGATCTGGCGAACGCTGATCGAGTGCCGGCGCGAGGGCTGGGTGACGGTCGTCGAAGTGTCGCCGAACGTTCACAGCGCGAGCGTGACGCGCCAGGGCCGCGCGATGATCAAATTGGCGTGATCGAAAGCGACGCGTCTGGTAAGCAGTATCAACGCCATCAAGAAAAACTGCTGGAACCGCCATGATCCGTCGCGCTCGTTCTCTCCTGCTCGCTTCCCTCTGCCTCGCTTCGGTCGGGTTGGCCGCTCCCGCTGACGCCCAGACAAAGATCCTTGACGAGATCAAGATCGGCGCGCTGGCCCACGACATTCCCTTCCTCGGCGGCAGCAAGGAGAAGGGCGCGGACATCAACACCGAACTGCTGTTCACCTCGCCCAGCTTCTTGAAGTTCATGTGGTCGCCGCGTCCGCATCTGGGCGTCTCGGTCAACACCAACGGCGACACCAGCCACGCCTACGCCGGCTTGACCTGGGAATGGGCGCTGTTCCGCAATGTGCTGCGCAACAACGACGCCTTCACCGCCGGCTTCAGCTTCGGCCCATCGATCAACAATGGCTTGACCGACACCAAGCGGAACGACCGCAAGGCGCTGGGATCGCACATTCTGTTCCATGAAAGCGTCGAGTTGGGCTACCGGCTGACGCCGATGCACAGCATCTCAATTTACACCGACCATATCTCGAACGCGCGGCTGGCGAAGCGCAATGAAGGCATCACCAACGCCGGCGTGCGTTTCGGTCTGAAGTTCTAACGTCGGGCTGACCCGCCCAAACGGGTCAGCGTCTCAGCATGATGGCACGTCTTGCAGCGCGGCTGGTCGCGGCCGCGCAAGCCCGACCCCTTTTCGTGGCGCTGCTGGCTGCGCTTGCGACCGTCATCATGGGCGGGTTCACCGCCACCCACCTGGGCGTCAACACCGACACGGTCGACATGATCGACGCCCATGCGCCTTGGCGCGAGCGCGATCGGGCCTTCTCCCAGCAGTTCCCGCAGAACGAAGGGCTGATCGTCGTGGTGATCGACGGCGCGACCGCCGATCTGGCGGAGGACGCCGCCGCCGCCCTCGCGCGCGGTCTGGCCGCGCGGCCGGACCTGTTCCTTCATGTGCGCCGACCGGACGGCGGCGCCTTCTTTAATCGCAACGGCCTCCTCTATCTCGACCAAACCGAGTTGAGCCAGACGCTGGACCAGACCATCGCAGCCCAGCCGATGATCGGCGCCTTGGTGGCGGATCCAAGCCTGCGGGGGCTGGCCTCCGCCTTCTCCCTGGCGGTGGAGGGCGTCGCGCAGGGCGCCGCCGAGCCGACGGCGCTCGACGCGCCGCTGGCGCAGATCAACGACGCCTTCGCCAAGGGGCTCGCCGGTCCCGCGCCTGCGATGTCCTGGCAGCGCCTGTTCACCGGACGCGCGCCGGAGCCGCGCGAATTGCGCCGCTTCGTGCTGACCGCCGTGAAGCAGGATTTCCAGCAGTTGGAGACGGGCGGGGCCTCGGTCGACGCCCTGCGCGCCCTGGCCCAATCTCTGAGTCTGACGCCCGACAAGGGCGTGACCGTGCGCCTGACCGGCCCAGTAGTGCTGTCGGACGAGGAGTTCGCCACCGTGGCGGAGGGCATGGGCGTCGCCACGCTCGGCTCCTTCGCGGTGGTGCTGCTGATCCTGTTCATGGCCTTGGGCGGCGGACGCCTGATTCTCGCGATCACCGCCACCTTGCTGGTCGGGCTGACCGCGACCGCTTGCTTCGCGGCGCTCGCGATCGGCACGTTGAATCTGATCTCAGTCGCCTTCGCGGTGCTGTTCGTCGGGATCGGCGTTGATTTCGGCATCCAGTTCGCCGTGCGCTATCGCGACTTGCGCTTCCACGATCCGGCCGCGCCCTTGGCGACCGTGCTGCAGGCGACCGGCGAGCGCATCGGGCCGCCTTTGACCCTGGCCTTCCTGACCACCGCGCTCGGCTTCTTCGCCTTTCTGCCGACCGACTTCGCCGGCGTTCGGGAGCTGGGGCTGATCGCCGGCGTCGGCATGGGGATCGCGTGGTTCCTGAACCTCACGCTTCTGCCGGCCCTGCTGACCTTGCTGCGGCCGCCCGGCGAGGCGGAGCCGATCGGCTATCGCTGGACCGCAGGTTTGGACCGCTTTCTGGTTCAGCGGCGGCGCTGGGTGCTGGGCGTCGCGCTGGCGCTTGGCCTCGCTTCCGCGTTTATCGGGCTTGGGCTGAAGTTCGACTTCAATCCGTTGAATCTGAAGGACCCCGAGGCCGAGTCCGTGGCCACGCTGCTCGATCTCAGCGCGAACCCGGAGACCGCGCCCAATAGTCTGGACATTCTGGTCGCCAACCGCGCGGAAGCCGAGGCGCTGACGGCCCGGCTGGACGCTCTGCCCGAGGTAGGCCGGGCGTTGAGCCTCGCCAGCCTGATCCCCGAGGATCAGGAAGCGAAGCTGGCCCTGATCGCCGACGCGCGCGACCTGCTGGGTCCGACCTTCCTGCAGACCGCGGCTGCGCCCCCTGCCCCGGCCGAGATCCGGACCGCCTTGCGAGACGCCGCCGCGCGGATCGCCGCTTTTCCGCAAGCGACGCCCACCCTCGCCCGCTTCGGCGCGTTGCTCGGGAGAGCGGCGGCGGCGGACGACGCGACGCTCGCCCGGATTTCCGGGGTCGTGATCGGCAGCCTGCCAGGACGGCTGACCGGCCTGCGCGAAGCGTTGGAGGCGGGCCCGGTGACCCTTGAAAGCCTGCCGGAGGATCTGCGCCGCGACTGGATCGGCCTCGACGGCCGGTGGCGGGTGGAGGCGGCGCCGTCGGGGGATGGGCAGAACAACGCCGTGCTGCGCCGTTTCGTCGAAAGCGTCCAGACGATCGCGCCGAACGCGACCGGCGCGCCGATCACCATGATTGAATCCGGCAAGGTGGTGGAGCGCGCGTTCCTGCAGTCCGGCGTCACCGCCCTGGCCGCCATCGTTCTGCTGCTGGCGCTGATCCTGCGGCGCCTGAGCGACGTGCTGCTGGTGATGGCCCCGCTGCTGCTCGCGACCCTGTTCACGCTGGCGACGATGGTGCTGTCGGGCATGGCCCTCAACTTCGCCAACGTCATCACCCTGCCGCTGCTGCTGGGGATCGGCGTGTCGTTCGACATCTATTTCGTGATGAACTGGCGCATGGGACAGCAGCGACCGCTCGGTTCGCCGACGGCGCGCGCGGTGCTGTTTAGCGCGCTGACCACCGGCTGCGCGTTCGGCGGCCTCGCCCTGTCCAGCCATCCGGGCACGGCGACGATGGGGCTGCTGCTGATGATCTCGCTCGGCTACTGCCTGCTCAGCACCCTGCTGGTGCTGCCGGCCCTGCTGGGCGCGCCGAAGCGCCCAGCCTGACCGCTGGAACAAGATCGGCTTACGTCGAAGCCGACCTTGTTCAGACCTTCAGGAAGAACGGCGCGTTTTCGGCTCTTCGCGAGTCAGGCTAAGTCGAGAACGCGCCAACCTCAGCGCGCCGCGTGCAGCGAGGGTAGAACCGTCTCCGCCTGCTCGGCCGCCCGTTGGCGCCGCTCCGCGATGCGTTGGTCGCGCCGCCGCAGCAGTTCGTAGACCACGCCGCCTGCGATGGTCAGCAAGATCATCACGCAAGCGAGCGCGTTCACCGCCGGCGTCACGCCCGCGCGCACCCGGCCGGCGATGTACATCGTGAAGGTCAGATCATTGCCGATCGTGAACAGGGTGGTGTTGTAGTTCTCGAAGGACTGGAAGAACGCCAGGGCGGAGGCCGAGAGGATCGCCGGCCGCAAGAACGGCACGGTGACGGTCCAGAACGCCTGTCGCGGAGTCGCGCCGAGGTCCAGCGCCGCCTCCTCCAGGGTCGAGTCGAAGCGCTGCAGGCGGGCCATGAAGATCAGCATGCAATAGGCGGCGATGAAGCTGGTCTGGCCCAGCACCGAAAGCCCCCAGCGCCCTCCGATGTGAAAGCGCGTGTCCCAGAAGATCAGGGTCGACAGACCGATGATCACGCCCGGCATCAGCACCGGGGCCACCAGCACGCCATAAATCAGCGACTTGCCGGGCACGCGGAAGCGCGTGATCAGAAAGGCGCCGGCGAGGCCAATCGGCACCGACAGCAGGATCACGCAGACGCCGATCAGCGCGGAGGAGCGCAGGCCCTGCCACATCCGCTGGTCGTTCCACATCACGGGGAACCAGTCGGTCGTAAAGCTGCGCCAGGGAATGACCGAGGGGATGCGGCTGCTGTTGAACGCCGCGATCATCATGTAGATCAACGGCGCGAACATATAGAGGAAGAAGAACACCAGAAAGAAGGTGGTGATCCCGCGGCGGAGCCTCTCCGAGGTCGATCCTTTCATGGCGTCACTTCGCGATGTCCGTCAGGCGCACTTTGAACAGCGCCATGACCAGCGTGATGAAGGCGAGGCACAGCAGCACCAGCGAAAAGCCGTAGGCGGCCCCGGCCGGCCAGTTCAGCCCGTCGAACTGATTGTAGATGAGCTGCGTGAACCAGAGAGAGCGCGGCCCGCCCAACAGAACGGGCGCGACGAAGGACCCCGCCGCGGCCATGAACACCACGATGCAGCCCGAGGCGATGCCCGGCTTGGAATGGGGCGCGACGATGTCCCAATGGATGCGCCAGTAGGGCGCGCCGAGGTCGCGCGCGGCTTCGATCTGGTTCGGATCAAGGCTCTCCATCGCGCTGTAGAGCGGAAACACCATGAAGAGCAGATAGGCGTAGACCAGACCGACCATCACGCCGAAATCTGAGTTCAGGAAACGGATCGGCTCCTCGATCAAGCCCATCCATTCCAGCAGCATGTTCAGCGGGCCCATGCGCGCCAGGATCATCTGCCAGGCGAAGGTGCGCACGATCTCGTTCACCCAGAACGGAATCAGCAGCCCCAGCATCATCAAGCCGACCCAGCCGGCCTTGCCCCCGCGCGCCATGATGTAGGACACGGGATAGCCGATCGCCAGAGAGAGGACGGTGACCAGCACGCTGGCCCAGATGGTCTTGATGAAGATCGCGCGATTGACCTCGGTCATCAGCACGGTTCTGTAGTTTTCCAGCGTGAAGACGTCCTTCGGCCCGCCCCACTCCGCCGGCGGCAAATTGGGACGGAAGGACTCGCTGATCATCACCCCCAACGGAGCGATGATCAGCATCAGCGCCCAGAACGCGCAGAGCCCCAGGATCAAGGCGACCCCGGCCCAACCGAAGCGGCGCGCCGCGTCCTTCATCGGGCGATCTCGCCAGCGGCGAGGATCAGCGCGTGCGCGGGATCGAAGGCCGCCCGCAGCGCCGCGCCATGAGCCAATTGCGGCACGTTCCCGTCATTGGCGAAGCACATGGTGAGTTCCGCCCCGTCCCTGCCCTCGAGCGAGAGCGTCACGGAGATCCCTTCGAACAACTCGTCGATCACCTTGCTGTCCAGCATGTTCGCGCCTTCCACCGTCTCGCCGCCGCCGATCATGCGCAGCCGCTCCGGCCGGACGAACATCAGGGCCTGCTGGCCGACCGCGAGCCCCCGCGCGTTGACGCCGCGCATCCGGCCGTAGCCGGTCTCAAGAACCGCATAGCCCTCCGCCGCCTCGACGATCTTGCCGGAGAAGATGTTGTTCTCTCCCACGAAGGAGGCGACGAAAGCGGTGGCCGGATGATTGTAGATGTCGGTCGAGGGGCCGATCTGCTCGATCTTGCCGCGGCTCATCACCGCGACGCGGTCGGACATGGCCAAGGCCTCGCCCTGATCATGGGTGATGTAGACGAAGGTGATGCCGGTGCGGCGTTGGATCTCGCGCAGCTCGGCCCGCATATGCTGGCGCAGCTTCAGGTCCAGCGCGGAGAGCGGCTCGTCCAGCAGCAAGACCTTCGGCTCCACCGCCAAGGCGCGGGCGATCGCCACGCGCTGACGCTGGCCGCCGGACAGCTCGTTCACATGCTTGTCGGCGTAGCCGGGCATCGCGATGAGGTCGAGCATGGCGTCGACCTTGCGCCGGCGATCCGCCGCCGAGGCGCCGCGCACGCGCAGGCCGTAGGCGATGTTGTCCGCCACGGTCATCAGCGGAAACAGCGCGAGGTTCTGGAAGATCAGCGCGGTCGGCCGCTTGTTTGGACCGATTCCGGTGAGGGACTTGCCATCCAGGCGGATGTCGCCTTCGGTCGGGTCGATGAAGCCGGAGACCATGCGCAAGATCGTGGTCTTGCCGCAGCCGCTGGGGCCCAGAAAACTGAAGAACTCACCCTGCGGAATCGTGACGGACACGCCGTCAACCGCCGTGAAGGGGCCGAATCGCTTGACGACCCGGTCGATGTCGAGCGTGTCGCTCATGATGTCCCAGACTTCCCTGTTTGCTGGTCGCGCTCGTAACCCAATGAAAACTCGATCGTTTTCCGCCTTTCAGGACTCGATCAGACGAGAAAACGATCTTGGGGGCCGACTCAGCAATAGCCATACCAGTTGCAACCATCCGAGGCGCTTTCGCCCCGGATGGTTGAACGTCGCCGATAAGCCTTAGGCGGCTTGCAGCTTGGTCGCGAGCTCTTGGCGCTTCGCGATGAAGGCCGTCGATTCCGAACCCTGGAACCAGAGCTTGGAGATCGCGTCCTCCGGATAGGCGGAGTTGAAGTTCTTGGTGTAGGCCGGCTTGGTGAACTTCTCGGCGCCGGTGACGACGCTGTTGTAGCCGGTTTCATCCGCCATCAGGCCGCCGACCTGGGCCTGCATCGCCCAGTTCGCGAAGGCGTAGGCCTGCTCGATGTTCTTGGCGCCCTTCGGAATCGCCAAGGCGTCGACCCAGGTCAGCGCGCCTTCTTTCGGCGACAGATAGCGGAAGGGCTGGCCTTCGTTCGCCATCGTGTTGATCGGGCCGTCCCAGGTTTGGCCGATCACGCAGCCATCCTGCAGGAACGCCGCCTGAGTGTCGGCCGTGCCAGCCCAGAACTTGGCGATTTGCGCCTTGTTCTTGATCGCGAACTCAAGCGCCGTCCCATAGCCGAGCGTGAAGGCGGCGTCGTCGGTGTAGGCCTTGAACATGGTGCCCTTCGGCAGCTTGCCTTCGCCTTCCATCCACAGACCGGTGCCGAGCATGATCGAGCGCGGACGGCAGGTCATCTTGCCCTTGTAGGCAGGGTTCCAGAGGTCGCCGAAGCTGGCGGTCGGATAATCGATCTTGACCGACTTGGTGTTGAAGGCGAGCGCCTCCGTGCCCCACTTGTAGGGCAGCGCCAGCAGCCTGCCGCCCGCGCGGCCGCCCAGCTCGTCCACCTTCTTGAAGAAGGTCTGGTTCATGTTGCCGAGGTTGGCGATCTTCTTCTCGTCGAACGGCTGAATGTTGCCGACGTCGTTGTGCGCGGCGGCCCAGGTGACCGTCGGCGTGCAGAGGTCGAAGCCTTCGCCGCGCGCGGCGCGCAGCTTGTTGAGCTGCTCCTCGTTGGAGGAGAACACGGTCACGTTGAGTTTAATGCCGGTGTCCTTGGTGAACTTATCGACCAGGGCCTTCGGCGCGTAGTCTTCCCAGGTGAACCAGTTCAGCTGGCCCGAAGAGGAGAAGGCGTCCCGCACGATCGCGGGGCCGGCGATCAGGAAGCCGGTGGCGGCGGCGCCGCCCTTCAGAAAGCTGCGGCGGCGGAACGCCTTGGCGGCGAGGGCGGTCGCAAGCGTGTCGTTCGTGGGTTTCTTTGACATGGGGCTCTCCGTGTATGTCGCGTGTCACTGAAAAATGAGGGCGGCGCGGGGCCGCTGGTTTAGCTGGAGGACGCTTCCTCTGATTTTTCCGCGATACAGCAACACGAACCAATCCCCTATTGCAACCGACTCGGCGCCCCCAGGAAACGGTACCAACGAATCGGCATCGCTCGATCACAACATGGCGAGCGGAGTCGCGCGGGAGGGTGGGGGAAATGCCGCGTCAAGCTGCGCCAAATCATCATCGTCGAGCTTCAGATCCAGCGCGGCGCGGTTGTCGCGGATATGCTCAAGGGAGACCGCTTTCGGGATCGCAACCATGTCCGGTTGACGCAGCACCCAGGCGATCGCGACCTGAGCCGGCGATACCCCATGGCGTCGCGAGATCGTCTGCAGCACGCCATGCGGCTGGCGCTGCAACGGCTCCAGCGGCGTGTAGGCCATGGTCGGGACGTCGCGTTCACGCTGCCAGGGCAGCAGATCGAACTCGATCCCGCGCCGACCCAGATTGTAGAGCACCTGATTGGTCGCAACCGCCCGACCGCCCGGCGCCCCCATCAACTCCGCCATGTCAGAGGGACCGAAATTGCTGACCCCCCAATGGCGGATCTTGCCCGCCGCGCGCAGCGTCTCGAAGCCCTCGATCGTCTCAGCCAGGGGATAGCGGCCGCGCCAGTGCAGCAGATAGAGATCGATCCGGTCGGTCTCCAGCCGCCCCAAGCTGCGCTCGCAGGCCTCCACCACGCCTTTGCGGCTGGCGTTCTGCGGGTAAACCTTGCTGACCAGGAAGACGGATTCCCGACGCGCGCCAAGCGCCATGCCGATCACGCGCTCCGCCCCGCCCTCGCCGTACATCTCCGCCGTGTCGATCATCTTGACGCCGAGATCGACCGCGAAACGCAGCGCCGCGATCTCACGGTCGCGGTCGGCCGCCCGCTCCCCCATCCGCCAAGTGCCAATCCCCAGTTTCGGCATCTGGTCGCCATCGGGCAGCAGGACGGTCGTGGCGTCGGTCATTCGGCGTCTCCTGAAAGGCTCGCTCGCGGCGCGGAGCGACCGACGCGATCTTTTATCGCAGCCGCCGCTGGGAGCAATGAAACGGATGTTCTATGTGATCTAGGCTATTCGGTCATTATTCGAGCCTGGCCGGAAACGCGGATCGAGGCGCCGGGGGTCGCAGGGATCTCCGCGCGCAGCCTGGACGGCGCGCCCATGTCGTCGCCCTGCCGCACCTCGATCGCCCCGCCATGCGGCCAAGCGCGATCGCGCAGATAGCCGCCCAACGCCGCCGTCGCCGCCCCGGTCGCCGGATCCTCCAGCACGCCGCCCGACGCGAACGCGTTGCGCGTGTGAAACAGAGCCGGCGTCTCGGCCACGCCCAGCAGGATCGTCACCAAGCCGGCGTCGTTCATCATCATCCGGCCGGCCGCGAGGTCATAAGTCATGGCGGCGAGCGCCGCGCGGTCGCGCAGAAACAGGGCCAGATGCGCGGCGCCCGCGTTGATCAGCGCCGGCGGCAGGCGTGGATCCAAGTCCGCCGCCCGATAGCTGAACAAGGACAAGGCGGCGGCGGTCAAAGCGTCGGGTGCCGCCTCGCTCCGGGTCGGCGGCGACTGGAGGGCGGCTGCGTAGAGTTCGCCCTCGCGCTTGCCCTCCACTGTGATCCGCGCCTGGTTCAGGGTCAGGGCGAAGAGCCCGTCGCCTTCCCGCATGGCCAGCGCCGCGCCCAACGCGATGGTGGCGTGGCCGCAGAACGGAACCTCCGATTCCGGAGAGAAATAGCGCACGCGCCAACCGCCCTCGAGCGGCGCGGCGAAGGCGGTCTCGGAATAACCGACCTCGGCCGCGACCCGCCGCATCATCGCCTCGTCCGGCAGACGGTCGCCGATCGCCACCCCCGCCGGATTGCCGCCCCGCGTGCCGTCGGAGAAGGCCGCCAATCGCTGAATGATCATGCTCGTCCCCTGGGCCTCGCTAGAACTGGCCTTTTTGAATCCGAAAGATATCCGGCTGCTTATCGTCGCGGATGTAGACGAGTTGCACCATCGGACGCCTGACGCCGGCGTTGTCGGGCAGGTCCGTGCGAATCAGCATCGCGACATGCCCCTTGGGATCGCGCGCCCGCGCCAGCACCATCGAACCGTCGGCCTGGGCCAAATCGAACGCGATCGAGGCGGGGTCCAACGGCATGGAGCGAAAATAGCGCTTCAGCTCCGCAGCGGCGGCCTCGACCTGCGGCGCGCCCGTCTCGGGCCGGCCCGGGCCGCCCCAGGGCGCGCTGATCGGGATCAGATCCTTGCCCTGGTAGCCGATGATGTAGCTGATCTGCGCGACCCCTGCGCCGGGCACCAGCCCGTCGAGCAGGAAGCTGAGGGTCCGCGCGCCGAGTCCCGCCGCCTCCGTGACGGACAGGCTTGCCGGCGACAAGCCGAAATCCTTGGCCAGCGCCTCGCGCAATTCGTCTTCCTTCATCCCGAAGCGGGCCGTGCGGAATCCGCTGATCTGGAATCCGCCGATCGCGGCTGGCTCCGCCGTCAAGGGCGCGACGGCTTTCGGCGGCGTCGGCGGGACCACGCGATCCAAGAACAAGGTCGCAGCCCCAAGGATCAAAATCGCCACCGCCACGCCAGCCGCCAGCCCGCCGATCGCAAGACGTCCAAGCCGCGACGCTGATGACCGTTTGGCATAAGTCATCTTAATGTCCAACAAGGGTCTGGTGACTGACGCTCAAAAATATATTTGAGAATAAGTCTATCTAAATAATGCAATCTGCTCATGTCAAACGCACGCATTGGGAAAGAGGGTTCAGCATTCTCTTTGCTCGTTCCTGTCAGCCTCGCCGTCCTGATCACCCTGTCTTTGGTCGCGCTGGTTCTCGCCTCGCAACCAAAGACGGGTCAAGCGGCGGTGTTCTATTCCCCATTCGTTAAGGCCGATCGCGCGCTGGAATTCGCCGCGGGCGCCGGCGCGTTGATCCTGCGCGGCGGCGGCTGGCGCAATGTCGTGATCATCCGAGATCCGGACGCGGACGAGCGTCGTCGGCTGCATGACTCCGGCGCTTGGCTGGTGATCGACGCCGGCTCCGCTCTCGGCTGCATGGTCAACGCTACTTCCTCCTGAAGCCACACTACCTCGGATAGCCCCTGATGAAAGACCTGGAAAGAATTCGCGCCACCACCGCCGCAGCCCTGCTGCTGTTCTTGTGGCTGCATCTGCCGCTCACCCTCGCGGTTGGCTACGCGCTGGGGGGACAGACGCTATGGCCCGCGCTGATCGTCGGCGCGCTGGCGGCGGCCTCGACGGCGGTGTGGCGCCTTGATCGACACGGGTTGACGATCAGGCTGACCGTGGCGGTCAGCCTGATCGGCGCAGTCTCGATACTGGTGTTCCAGTTTTCGGGGCCTCCCTGGCAGATCGACATTCACATGTACTACTTCGCGGTGATCGCGATCCTGCTGGCCTTGTGCGACTGGCGCGCGCTGGTGACGGCGGCGGGCGTGACGGCGGCGCATCACCTGACGCTGAATTTCGCCCTGCCCTCCGCCGTCTATCCGAACGGCGGCGATTTCGGCCGGGTGATCCTGCATGCGGCGATCGTGGTGCTGGAGACCGGCTGTCTGATCTGGATCTCCATCAAGCTGAACGAGTTGTTCAGCCGGAACGACGCGGCGATGGCGGCCGTTACCGCCGCTCGCGCGACCGAGGCGCGCGCGATCGAGGAGAAGGCGCTGATGGCCGACCAGGACAAGGCCGCTCGGCAGTCCATGCTGGCGGACATCGCCGTGGAGTTCGAACGGGCGGTGGCCCAGTTGGTCGACGCGGTCGCCGCGACGGCGCAGTCGGTTCAAGGCAAGTGCCAGACTCTCGGCCAGCGCGTCTCCTCGACGACCGAGCGCGCGGGCTCCGCTCTCGCCGCGTCGTCCCAGGCCGCCAACAGCGTGCGGCTGGTCGCCGACGCCTCCCACGAGATGCAGAGCGCCGTGCATGACATCGCGCAACGGGTCGGCGACACGGAAGCCGCCGCGGAGAAAGCGGTGAACGAGGCGGGCGCCGCGACCCGGACCGTCGAAGGCCTCGCCGCCGCCGCGGAACGGATCGGCGAAGTGGTGCGGTTGATCAACGAAATCGCCGGCCAGACCAATCTTCTGGCGCTCAACGCCACGATCGAGGCCGCGCGCGCCGGAGACGCCGGCAAGGGCTTCGCCGTGGTCGCGGCCGAAGTGAAGAACTTGGCGACCCAGACAGGCAAGGCGACGGAGGAAATCCAAAGCCAGGTCGCCAGCATCCAGTCGGAGACGGCGCAGGCCGTCGCCGCGATCAACACGATCACCAGCCTGATCGCCGACATCAACCGTCTCGCCGGCTCCGTGTCCGACGCCGTCGACCGGCAGTCGGAGGCGACGCGGACCATCTCGGCGAACGTTCAAACCGCCAGCGCGAACGCGGACGCCGTCTCTGGATCAATCACCGGCGTGAGCCGCGAGGCGGCGCAGATGGCTGATGAATCCTCGGCCATCCTGTCGGCCACCGGGGAGATGGCGTCCCAGACCGGATCGCTGAAGCGCCATGTTCAGGACTTCATCGCTCGGATCCGAGCCGCCTAGAAGGAGCTCGGCTTCGGTCGAAGCGACGTTTGTTCAGAACTTCATAGAAAACAGCGCGTTCTCGGCTCTTCGCGATACAGGCTACGCTGAAACCGCGCTACGACGTCGCCGCGACCCGAGGAAACCGCCCGCGGATCGGATATTGCGGATCCGAATAGCCGGGGGTGGAGGGATGGCCGGTGGGCACGAGGCCGTCGATCAGGGCCTCGTCCTCCGCGTCGAAGGGGTAGTCCAGCGCCCGTTCATAGTCGCGCCATTGCTCCAGGGTGCGGGGGCCGGCGATCACCGCGCTGACGGCGGCGTTGTTCAGCACCCAGGCGAGGGCGAAGTGGCGCGCGCCGAAGCCCTTCCTCCGCGCGTGCTCCTCGATCTGCTGGGCGATGACCAGCGATTCATGGCGCCACTCGGTCTGCTTCAGGCGCGCGTCGGCTCGGCCCGCGCGGGTGTCCGGCGGCGGCGCGACGTTCGGCTGATATTTCGCGGTCAGCACGCCGCGCGCCAAGGGGCTGTATGGGGCGACGCCCAGACCGAAATGCTTGCAGGCCGGCAGATGCTCTACCTCCGGCATTCGGTTCATCGCGTTGTAGTAGGGTTGGCTGACGACCGGTCGATCGATTCCCCAACGATCGCACAGCGCGCAGATCTCCGCGATGCGCCAGGCCGGCGCATTCGAGACGCCGAAGTAGCGGATCTTGCCTTGCTGGATCAGGTCCCGCAGCGCGCCGATCGTCTCCGTCAGCGGCACATCCGGCAGGTCCCGGTGCAGATACTGGATGTCGATATAGTCGACGCCCAGACGCTTCAGCGAGCCCTCGACCGCTTCGATCACCCATTTGCGCGACAGGCCGCCTTGGTTCACGCCGTCGCCCATCGCGCCCCACAGCTTCGTCGCCAGGACCCAGCGATGGCGGTCCTGTTTGAGCGCGCGGCCAACGACCTCCTCGGACTTCCCGGCGTTGTAGACATCGGCGGTGTCGATGAAATTGATTCCGAAGGCGCGCGCCGCGGCGACGATTTCAAGGGAATCAGCCTCGTTGGTCGGTCCGCCGAACATCATCGTGCCCAAACAGATCTTGGAGATCGACAAGCCGCTCGCGCCCAACGGGCGATAGAGCGTGGGGTTGGTTTGCGGCATACTGAGTCCTCGAGATCGATGGGGCTGATCCTCATCATTGACGCGTTTCCCTGGCTTCGGCAAACCCCCAGACAATGACAAGTTCAACCGCCTCCCCGCTCGACGCCGCCGTCGCCGCCCATAAGGCAGGGCGTTTCGGCGAGGCGGAGGCGGTCTATCGCGCCGCCCTCGCCGAGAATCCGGAGGATCCCGACGCCGGCAATCTGCTGGGCGTGCTGTGCCAGCAAACCGGCCGCCTGGCGGAATCCAGACAACTGCTCGAGGCGGTGATCGCGCGCCATCCCTCGCTCGAGACGGCGCACAACAATCTGGGCATCACCCTGCAGAGCGAAGGCGACGCGGCCGGCGCGCTGGCGGCCTATGAACGCGCGGCGGCCCTTTGCCCCTCCTACGCCGAGGCGCGCCACAACATCGCCCTGCTGGCGACCGAAAAGGAGGACTACGCCCGCGCCGAAGCGGAGTTGACCGAGGCGCTGCGCCACGCCCCGGCCATGCCTGAGCTTTATCTGGCGCTCGGCAACGTGCATCTGGGAGCCGGTCGGCTGTCCAGCGCGATGGCGCTCTATCAGACCCTGCTGGACCTCGATCCGAACCACGCCATCGGCCACAACAACATCGGCATGGTGTTCTCGCGCATGGGGCTGCCCCTGCCGGCGATCGCGCGCTTCGACCGCACGCTCGCGCTGGATCCGTCTTACGCGGAAGCGCGCTGGAACCGCGCGCGACAACGCCTGACCATCGGCGACTGGGCGCGCGGCTGGCCGGATTTCGAAGCGCGCCGCGAGACGCCAAAATTCATCCCGACCCTCTATCACCCCGGCACGCCGGTCTGGCGGGGCGAGCCGATCGAGGGAAAAACCCTGCTGCTGCACGCCGAACAGGGGCGCGGCGACAGCATCCAGTTCCTGCGCTGGGCGCGGCTGTGCGCGAACCTCGGCGCGAGGGTGATCCTGGATGTGGAGGCGGATCTGACCGCCCTGTTCGAGAGCCATGATTCGCGGATCAAGGTGGTCGCGCGCAGCGGCCCCCCCCCCCCCCCCCGCCACCACCCCCCCCCCCCCCCCCAACCCCGCCGAGGGAAAACCCGCC
>JBMLRS010000190.1:0-9690 GCA_049240905.1 Elsteraceae bacterium | reverse complement strand
TGATGACGGAGTTGGCGCGCGACGGCGGCGCGGCGGTGCTGCTGATCACCCACAATCTTGGCCTCGTCGGCCGCTACGCCAGCCGAGCCCTGGTGCTGGAGAAGGGGCTGACGGTCGAAACCGGCGGGGCGCGCGCGATCCTGACCGCGCCGCGCGAGCCCTACACGCAACGGTTGGTCGCCGCTCTGCCGACCCGCTCGACCCGTCCGCCGGTTCCGGCGGACGACGCTCCTCTGATCGCGGTTCGCGACCTCGTCGTCACCCACCGCAGCGCCGCCTCGCTATTTCGCGCCCGCTCGGAGAAGCGCGCCGTGGACGGCGTGAGCCTGGAGATCCACCCGCGCGAAGCCGTGGCCGTGGTCGGCGGCAGCGGATCCGGCAAAACGACCCTGGGCCGCGCGATCCTCGGGCTGATCCCGTCGGAGTCCGGCCAGATTCTGTTCAAGGGAGCGCCGCTGATCGGGGCCGACAAGGCGACCCGGCGCGGCTTCACTCTCGCGGCCCAGCTGGTGTTCCAGGACCCCTTCTCCTCGCTGGACCCTAGAATGCGGATCAGCGCGATCCTGGAGGAGCCGTTGCGCCATCTGCCGGACCTCTCGGCGGCCGAAAAGACGCGGCGGGTTGAGCAAGGCCTCGACGAAGTCGGCCTGAGCGGATTGGGGCGGCGCTTCCCGCACGAACTTTCCGGCGGGCAGCGGCAGCGGGTGGCGATCGCCCGCGCTCTTGTGCGACGGCCGGCCTTCGTCGTCGCGGACGAGCCCGTGTCAGCGCTGGACATGACGATTCAGGCGCAGATCCTGGATCTCTTCCGCTCCCTCCAGGATGAGTACGGCTTCGCTTGCCTGTTCATCTCCCATGACCTCGGCGCGATCGAGCGGATCGCCGACCGCATCGTCGTCATGTCCGATGGAAAGATCGTCGAGGAGGGCCCGCGCGACGCAATCTTCGACCAGCCGACCCACGCCTACACCCGCGCGCTGTTGGCCGCGACGCCGCGACTGGCGCCCACCGCCGCGTGACGACGGCTTGAGCAGACGGAGCGGGCGTCAACCCGTCGCGGCGTATCCGCGCCCGGCGCCCCATTCGGGCTGACGCTTCAGGAAGTCGGCGAGGGGGAGCGGCGTCGACACAAGATAGCCCTGGATCTCCTGACAACCCGCCTTGGTCAGCGCGGCGAGTTGGGCTGCGGTCTCCACCCCTTCGCACACCGTGCGCATGCCCAGCGTGCTCGACAGCTTGGCGATCATCTCGATGATCGCGCGCACGTCGGGACCCTCAAGCGCCTCATGGATGAAGGAGCGGTCGATCTTTAGGCTGTCGAACGGAAAGCGGCGCAGATAAGCCAGCGAGGAATAACCGGCGCCGAAGTCATCCAGGCCGATGCGCACGCCCAGGTCTCGCAGCGCGTGCAATTGGGCCAGAGCGCCCTCCGCGTCGTCCATGTAGGCGCTCTCGGTGATCTCAAGCTCCAGATGCGCGGGATCCAGATCGAATTCCGCCAGGGCGTCGCGCACGCGGTCGACGAACCGTCCGTCACGCAGTTGCAGGGGCGAGACGTTCACGGAGACCACGAGATGCGACAGTTCCCGCTTCGCCGCGGCGCAGGCCGCGCGGAGCGCCCAGTCGCCCAATTGCTCGATCTGGCCGCATTGCTCGGCGATCGGGATGAACTCTTCCGGCCCGATCTCGCCCAGCTCTGGATGGTTCCAGCGCAGCAGTCCTTCCGCGCCGATCAGGCGCCAGGAGGTGATGTCGATCTTCGGTTGCCAGTGCAGCGCCAATTGGTTCAATTCGACCGCGCGCCGCAGGCCGGTCTCCAGCAAACCACGGCGCCGGCTCTGTTCGCCCAACGCGGGCGTGAACAGCACATGTCGTCCCCGCCCCGCGCCTTTGGCGGCGTAAAGCGCCGTGTCGGCGCGGATCAGCAGCGTCTCCATGGTCAGCGCCTCTTCAGGGCAGAAGGCGATGCCGATGCTGGCGCCGACGCGGAGTTGGCGCCCCTTGACGTCCACCGGCGCGGTCAGGTCGGCGATCACGCGCTGCGCCAAAGCGGTCGCGGACTCCGGGTCCGTGGCCGAGAAGCTGAGGACCGCGAACTCATCGCCGCCAAGCCGCGCGACCACGTCCTCCGGTTTCGCGTTTCTCGACAAGCGGAGCGCCACCGCCTGCAGCAAGGCGTCGCCCGCAGCGTGGCCCAAAGTGTCGTTGATCGCCTTGAAGTGATCGAGGTCGATGATGAACAGCGAGGCGCGCCGCTGCTGGACGATCGCCGCCGTCAGGGCGTCTCGGAAGGTGAAGCGGTTAGCGAGGCCGGTCAGAGAGTCTTCATGGGCGAGTTGCTTGAGCATCTTCAACCCCGTCACTTTCTCCGTGACGTCGGTCAACACGCCGCGCCAGCCCGGCTTCTCGCCGCTCGCGGAGATCAGCGGCTTGGCGTTCACCGCGACATGGCGCAGCGCGCCCTCCAGCGACAGCGAAAGCTGCAAATCGCGGAACGGCCGCCCCGCCGCCAGCGCCGCACGCAGGTTCTCCGCGCCATCGACGCTCCAATCGGCCATCAAGTCGGCCAGCAGCTTGGTCCGCAGCGTGTCCGCGGGCGCGCCCAGGATTTCGGCGAGGCGCGCGGAGACATGAGTGAGCCGCCCCTGCGCGTCGGTCTCCCACAGCGCGTCGCCGGCGTTCTGCTCAAAATCCTCCAGCAGCATCGCCAGCATGCGTTCCTGCCGCACCGCGTCGGCTTGCGACTTCAGCAGGGCGGTCGCCTTGCGCCAGGAGAACAGGGAGCCGATCGCCACCATCGGCGCATAGACGCAGAGCAGCGCCGAGACTGTCGCGAAGGTCGGCTCTCCGGACAGCCATAAGGTGATTTGCGCCGCGACCGCGTAGATGGCGACGTAAGTCAAGCTCGCCCAAGGCAGCGAACTCAACACGAAGGCGCCTGCGCTCATCATGCCGGCCAACAGCACGGCGATCAGCAATTGCTGGGGGGCGTCGGCGTGGCTGAACCAGATCAGAGGCAGGGCCGACCAGATCGTCGCGAGGGCCCCGGCGTGCAGCGTCGCGCGGCGAACGGCCCGCGGCGAGGCCATCACGGGCGGGTTTCCCCATCGGCTCCACCACCGCAGAACCGCCAAGCCGGACACCAAGGTCAGGGCGGCCCACCACAAGATCAGCCCCCAAGGCAGGGTTGAGCTGAAAGCCCAGAAAATCAGCAAACCGTTCCCGAAATTCGCCGCCATCATGTAGGGTGTGTGGCGAACGATCGCATTCAAATGAGAAGCGCGTATCTGCGCCATCTCTTGGCTCGGATCGTTGTAGAGATCCCAGATATCCTTGCGCAAAGCGCGAAGGCTTGAATATCCGCTCCCGTTCATCGAGATCGGTGCTTCCTTTTTTTCAAGTCATGCCTGCGCGGACGCTAGCCGAGCTTGGCGCTGACCTCATGCTGGGCAATGCCGGATAATGAAATTAATTTGCTAAAAATTATACAGCCGGAGAGACGCCCTCGCTGTCAATCCGACATTTTCTTGCCCAAATCGCCAAGATTTTAGGTCTTTTAATCTACAAGCCCTTCAAAAAACTACTGATCGTCGTTGAATTTGGTAACAGGATACGCTGTTTCAGCTTGCGTGATGAACAACCAGCGAGTTGCCCCTCAAAATGACTTAGCCTTCGCGCGACCTATAGTGGGATCCCGGAAGAACAAACTGACATGAAAGGAGCCGCCCCTGTCTGACCCGAGTCCTGCGGCCCCGACGTCGGCGTCGCCAAGGCGATGATCCATGACTTGGCGCACGCGTTCTACGCCCGCGTGCGGGGCGATTCGTCGTTCGGCCCTTTGTTCGATCACGCGATCGATGAATGGGATCATCACCTCGACAAGCTCTGCGCCCTCTGGTCCTCGGTCAGCTTGATGACAGGGCGCTGCAAGGGCGCGGCGGTTTGGCGGCGCTCAAGCCGGCCTGACCCCTACCCCTTTGAAGAAGCAATAGCTGAAGACCCCGTCCGGCTCGGCCGCGCGCAGCAGGCCGCGCAGACCGGCGTCGAACGTTCGATCATCGGCGAGCCCAGCCTCGATCGCGGCGGCGCGCACGCCCGCGATCATCGCGGTGAAGGTGTTTCTGACGAAGCCTTCCGCCAGGGCCGGCCGGTCGCCATCGACATAGACCAGGCGCGGCGACGCCGAGACTTCGACAAGCCCGGCCTCGACCATCAAGGGACGGACCCGGCGGCCGATCATCGCGTCGCCGCCCGCCCGCCGCTGCAACGCCACCTGACAGGCGATCGCCGCGCGCGCGTCCGCGCAGTCCGGATGAAAAAACGTGGAGCCATGATCGCCCTCGATCACCGTCATGGTTCCGCCCGGCTTCAGCAGGCGAACCAACGCCCGAAGCGCCTCCGCCGGGCGCGCCAGATGCTCCAGCACGAAGCAGACGAACACATGGTCGAAGCTCGCCTCAGCAAAAGGAGCGTCGAACAGATCGGCTTGCCGGAAGACGACGTTGCGCACGCCCTCCGCCATGACCCGGCGCCGCGCCGCCTCGACCGACGCCGCGGAAAGGTCGATCGACTCAAAGCGCGCCCCCGGGCTGCGCCGGGCGAGCGTCAGGCTCTGCGCGCCGACGCCGCAGCCGGCCTCCAGCACAAGGCTGCCGTCCGGGTAGGCCGTGTCCCCATGCAGCAACATCTCCAAGGTCGCGGCTTGATCCTGCAGACGCTGCAACTCCGCCGCGTCATAGCCATGCACATAGGCGCCGGTCATTTCCCTCTCCTCAATCGCTGAAGCCTAAGCTTCAACGTCCTCGCCCGCCGCGTCTTGAACGATGTTGCGGGTTAGATCAGCGCCGCCCTGTATCGACCGGGGGTGACGCCGAATTGGCGCTGGAAGGCGCGGGTAAGGTGACTTTGATCGGCGAAGCCGGCCTGGGCCGCGCAGTCCGCCGGAGTCAAGCCCGCCGCCAACAGCCGCTTCGCCAGCCGAACGCGCAGTTGGAGCAGATAGGCGTAGGGCGTCACGCCTACGGCGCGCCGGAAGCCGCGCAGCAGTTGAAATCGGCTGACGCCGGCCAGATCGGCGAGTTGAGCCAGCGAAACCGGCAGCTCCGGCGCTTCCTCGATCCGCGCCAAGGCGCGCTTCACGGACGGCGGAGTCCCGCTCGGCGCGTCAGGCCGCGCGACATGGCGTCGCCGAAGGAGGCCGAACAATCCTTCGATCCCTTGATCCAGCGCGAGCGGATCGGCGGTCGGATCGATCACGGCGTCGAACAGGCGAGCGAAACGTCGCGCGAGCGGAGGATCGGACGCGACCGGCCGCGCCACCTCCCGCGCCAGAAAGCCGGGATCGAAATAGAGCATCCGCCAACCGCGCGGATCGCCCCGCATCGGCGCGCCGTCGTGCAATTCGCCGGGGTTCACCATGATCACGTCTCCCGGCCCGGCCTCCACCGCGCCCACCCCGCTCCAGGATCGATGGCCGCCGAAGGTGATCACGCCAATGCCGAACTGGTCATGCGCGTGGCGCGGATAGACGTGGTCGGACGCCAAGCTGAACGCCTCGACGCCGACGAGCCTCGATCGATGGGCGACGCCCTGGCCCCGACCGGCCATCGCTATCGCTTCGATGCTTTACGGATGAACTTCCTGAGCGCCCGGAACGCCTTTTTCGGCGCGTCCAGATGCACGCCATGGCCGCAATCGCGATAGATCTCCAGCGTCACCAGATCAGGATCAAGACAGGCGGCGATCGTCTTGCTGAACGCGACCGGCGTGATCGGGTCCTTGGTTCCGCAAGTCACCAGGGTCGGGCAACGGATCTTGGCGAGATCCGCGCGGAAATCCATGCGCGAGAACTCGCCGCCCGATCCTGCGAAATGCACGGACATCGCCGTGTTGATCACCGCGCGCTGGTTCCGCTCCTGGTCCGGCTTGAACTTGGTGTTGTAGAGCGGGTGACATTTCTCCAGATAGACCGCCCGGCTTTCCGGCGTGGGGTTGGTCCAGTAGTCGGCGGCGATCCGGCGCGCTTCCTTGCCGCCGATCTTCTCGAACGCCTCCAGGATCGGCGGCAGATCCATGCGCGGCGAGGTGCTGGCCAGGATCAACCCCGCCGGATGATCTGGATGGCGCGTGGCGTAGGACTGCGCCACGAACCCGCCGAAAGACAGGCCATAGACGATCGGCTTCACGATCCCCAACGCGTCGCACAGCCCTTTCACGTCGTCGCCCCATTGCGCGAGCGTCCAGCTCTTTCGATCGTCGCAGGCCGATCGGCCGTTGCCGCGATGATCGAAATAGACGATCTGCGCCACGTCGCTGAGCTCGGCGAACATCGGCTTGAACATGCTGTGATCGAAGCCAGGCCCGCCATGCAGCAACAGCAGAGTGGGTTTCTGGCGCAGGGTGGAACCGTCCGGGACCCAGCCCGCCCCTTCGACGTCGACGAACAGCTTTGTCCCGTTCACGGAGACGAACATCAGGCTTTTCCTTTGATTGACTGGCCTCAGGCCGGCGGCAGCACGCCCAGCAGCTCACCCACCTTCTGCGTCGCCTTCAGGCCCGTGCCCGTCAACAGCACGACCGTCGTCTCCTCCGGCTTGATCACGCCCTGGGCCAAAAGCTTGGTCAGCGCCGCCGCCGCCGTGGCGCAGGTCGGCTCTGCGTAGAGCCCCGTCCCGGCCAACTCCACCAGGGCGGCGACGATTTCGTCCTCGCTCACCGCCACGGCCCCGCCCTGGCTGCGGCGCAGCGCGGCCAGCACCTCACGGGTGCGGATCGGCTTGGCGATCGAGGTTCCCTCCGCGATGGTCGGGCGGGTCTCCACAGGCGCGAAATCCGTCGCCCCAGAGGCGAAGCCCGCCTGAATCGGCGCGCAATTGGCCGGCTGCACCGCGAACAGGCGCGGCAGCTTGGCGATCTGGCCCGCGCGCAGCAGCTCCGAGAAGCCGATGTCGCAGCCCAGCACGTTGGAGCCGGCGCCCGTGGGGATCAGGATATTGTCCGGCGCGCGGAAGCCCAGATCCTCCCACAGCTCATAGGCCAGGGTCTTGGTGCCCTGCAGGAAGAAGGCCTGCCAGTTATGGCTGGCGTAGAAGATCTGCGCGGATTGCGCCTCCGCCGCGTCCGCGCAGTCCTGGCGCGTGCCGGGCGTCAGCTCCACTTCGGCGCCATAGACCCGCATCTGCACGGTCTTGCCGGGCTGGGTGTAGCCCGGCGCCAGGATCTTCGCCTTCAGCCCGCCCGCCGCCGCATAGGCCGCGACCGCCGCCCCGCCATTGCCGGAGCTGTCCTCCAGCACATGGCGGATTCCCTGCTGGCGCAGGATCGACATCATCACGGAGGCGCCGCGATCCTTGAAGCTGCCGGTCGGCGCGAACCATTCCAGCTTGAACAGCGCGCGGCCGCCATGCCAGCGCCGCTCCACCAGCGGGGTCAGCCCCTCGCCCATCGTGATCGGGTCGGAGACATTCACCGGCAAGGCTGCGGCATATCGCCAGATCGAGCGCGCGCTGGAAACGATCTCATCACGACTGATGCCCGGGAGGTCGGTGATCATCAACGGTTTGCCGTCGTCGGAGCGCCAGCGCGGGGCGTCGATCGGGTAGGTGCGGCCGCTTGAAGGCTCAAGATAGGCGGGTAAGCTTTTGGACATCGCGATTCCTAGAAGAGAAGGCGGCATTATTCATGTTCGACACCAAGATCGCCATCGTGATCCGCGAGGATCTGATGGTCTGGCAGAAACTGAACGTCACCGCCTTCCTGATGAGCGGGGTGGTGGGATCGACGCCCGGCCTGATCGGCCAGCCCTACGAGGACGCCGCCGGCAATCTCTATAATCCCCTGTCGATCCAGCCGGTGATCGTGCTCTCCGCCGATCAGGCGACCTTGAACAATATCCACCGCCGCGCGCTGGAGCGCGGCGTGCGCGCCGCCCTCTACATCGAGGAAATGTTCTCAACCGGCCATGACGAAGCCAACCGCGCGGTCTTCAAGCAATTCGCGCCGGACAGCGCGAAAGTGGTGGGCATCTCCCTGCGCGACGACAAGAAGATCGTCGATAAAATAACGAAGGGCGCGAAGATGCATGGATAATCAAATGTCAATGACCTGCGCATCGGCGCCGGCCAAGTCCTTCCTCACCCTGAGCTTGTCGAAGGGTCGAGAAAACTCATCGAAACCTCCCACTTGTACACCCTTCGACAAGCCCTGGGTGAGGTGATCATTTATCTTCTATAAGCAAGATCTCTCGTGTGTTTGCCTTGATTTTGGCGAAAGCTTTCTACACCATCAAATCCGCCAGCTCCGTCATGCTGCCGACCAGGATGTCCGGCTGGTGCGGCGTGGCGCCGAAGGGGCGTTTGCGGCGGTCGATGAAGGCGGAGCGCATGCCGGCGGATTTCGCGCCGATGCAGTCGAAGGCGTGATTGGCGACGAACAGCACCTCGTCCATGGCCACGCCGCAGATCTCCGCCGCCTTCGTGTATGTCGCGACATGCGGCTTGAACGAGTTCGCTTCGGCGACGGAGATCACCCGGTCGAAGGGCACGCCGTGATAGGCCTTCGCGGTCTCCAGCATGTCCGGATCGCCGTTCGACAGCACGACCAGTTGATAGCGCGTCTGCAGCCGCGCGAGCGCCGCCGGAACCTCCGGAAAGCAGCGCAGCTTCTCGATCTCCGCCACCAATCCATGCACCTCGTCCATCGTGTAGGAGATGCCCGCCCGGTCCATCACATGGGCCACCGAGCGATGGCCGATCTCCCGATAGGGAGTGTGCTGGCGATGCAGCAACGCGTCGATCATCGAGTTCTCGAAATGGGTGCGCCGCCACCAGGTGACGAAGGAGTTCGGGTTTCCTTCCCAGCCCTTCGCCTGCAGGAAGGGCGCAGCGATCTTCACCAAGCCGCCCTGCATGTCCACGACCGTGCCGTACTGGTCGAACATGCAGATTTTGGTGGTGCGTTTCAGGTCGGCGATGTCGGGCATGAAGCTTGTTTCCTACAGAAAATTGTTCGGCCAGATCATGGTGCGCCACATATGGGCGGTGGGGGAGCCGTCGAAGCCCAGGCCTTCCTTGGGTTGACGGAAATGGCGGCCGATCACGTCCAGCAGCGGCTCGGGCGAGATCGTGCTGGCGTCTTCGAAGAAGTAGATGTCGTAGAGCGTGATCAGTCGGGCGGTCATGTACCATTTATGCTTGCGCGCCTGCTCCGCCTCATGGCGGATATAGTCCGGCGGCTGGTAATCCGGCCCGAAGAAGCGGTGATAGCTGGCGGGATACTCGTAGCCCACCGAGGGATCGGCGAAATAGCGCAGCGCCTGATGCTTCTCCACCGCCCAGGCGATCTCCTCCGAGACATAGGGCGCGATCAGCTGCGCGCCCCAATAGCCATGGTCCGAGCGGACGAAACAGCCATTGGCGATGTCGTGCAGCAGGCAGGCCAGCACGATCTTCTCATCCTGCCCATCCGCCAGCGCGCGCGTGGCGCTGCCCAGCAGATGGCGGCAGGTGACGTCCTCGAAGCGCAGACGGAAGAAATCCAGAAGCTGCGGCTTCTCCGGCATCTGCGGCAGGGCTGGATTGTCGCCCATCATCATCACGGTCTTCGGGCCCAACTGGGCGAACAGGCCCAGTTCGGGGTTCGGAACGCCCGTGCCGATCCGGCCGACCGGGGCCGGCAGGATCAGCCGTTCAT
>JBMLRS010000189.1:0-1927 GCA_049240905.1 Elsteraceae bacterium | reverse complement strand
TGAACGACGCGCTGATCTCCGGCAACGTGGATTTCGTCTCGCTCGGCGTGCCTGGGATCATGACGATCTGGGATCGAACGAGGGGCAACTTCGACGTCCGCGCCGCAGCCGGGTTGAACCAACTGCCGCTGGCCTTGATGACGCGCGATGACATCAAGAGCCTGCGCGACTTCAAGGACGGCCATAAAATCGCGTTGCCGGCGATCCGCGTGTCGAATCAGGCGATCTTCCTGCAGATGGCGGCGGAGAAGGAATGGGGCGTCGGCCAGCACACCAAGCTGGACAGCCTGACCGTCAGCATGGCCCATCCCGACGCCACCATCGCCATGGTCTCCGGCAACAAGGACATCACCGCCAATTTCTCCTCCCCGCCCTTCCAGCAGCGTCAGGCCAAGACGCCGGGGGTGAAGCGGCTGCTCACCTCCACCGACATTCTGGGGGCCTCGATCTCCTTCAACGTCGTGGCCACCACCGCCAAGTTCCGGGCGAACAATCCGAAGCTCTACAAGGCCTATCTCGACGCGCTGGAGGAGGCGACTGTCTTTGTCAACAAGGACAAGCAACGCGCGGCGGAGATCTATCTGAAGATCTCGAAGGACAAGACTCCGATCGAGGATATCCTGACCCTGCTGAACGATCCGGAGTTGGTGTTCACTAACAAGGTTTCGGCCATCGAGCCGGTGATCCTGTTTATGGCGCGCACCGGCAATTTCAAGAACAAGCCGACCAGCGGCAAGGACCTTCTGTTCCCCGAGGCCCAATAACTCCAAGCCGAAAGCCCGCCATGCCGCGCCTGATGATCTTCAACGCCACGCCCGACGCCGCCTTCAAGGCGCTCTCCGCATCCGCCCCAGGATCGGAAAGCAACGAGGAGATGTTCAGCGCCTCGGTCGGCATGTTCCAGCCCGACGCCGAATTCTTCACGGTCAATGTGGCGGATGGGGAACGGCTGCCCCAGGGCATGACGATTGAGGATTTTGACGGGGTGCTGATCACCGGTTCGCCGCTGAACGTCTACAAGGACGTTCCTGAGGTGCGCCGGCAGATCGAACTGGCGCGCGAGATCTTCCAGCGCGGCGTGCCGAGCTTTGGCTGCTGCTGGGGCATTCAATTGATGTGCGCGGCGATCGGCGGGGCCGTGCATCTCAATCCACGCGGTCGCGAGATCGGTGTCGCCCGCGCCATCACCCTCAGCGACGAGGGCCGCGATCACCCGCTCTATCGCGACAAGGGCTCCGGCTTCGACGCGCTCTGCAGCCATGAGGACGAGGTCGCGGCCCTGCCCGCCTGCGGGCGTCGCCTCGCCGGCAACGACGTGAGCTTGATCCAGGCGGCGGAACTGGCCGAGGGGGAGAACAGCTTCTGGGGCGTGCAGTATCACCCGGAGATGAGCTTCAATCTGGTCGCCGCCCTGATCGAATTCCGCGCGGAACGGCATCTCGCCGAAAGCCTCGCCAAGGACGCGGAAGAGGTCGCGGAGATCGTGGCGGATTTCCGCGCGGTCCATCGGGATCCGACCCGCAAGGACCTGGCCTGGCGCTACGGCCTCACGGCCAATGTCCTGGATCCGCGCAAGCGCCGGATCGAGTTCCGCAACTGGCTGGAGGCGAAGGTCCAGCCACGCGCCGCTCAGCGCGGCTGAGCCTCGCCGGCGCCGGGCGAAATCTTCGCCACGCGCAGCAGAGCGCCGCCAAACCGCCGCGCGCCGGCGATCTGCTGCCCCAGGAAACCGAGCTGGTTGTCGGCGTCGACGAGCGGGTCGTCCACCCCGGTCGGCCGCGTCTTGTTCTCATAAAGCGCGGTGCCGAACATCAAGTCCCAGATCGGCAGCACGACGCCGAAGTTATGGTCGTGCAGATTGGGTTCGGCCGGGTTGGCGCGGGCGTGATGCAAGCGGTGAAACGCCGGGCTGACGATCAGGCGTTCG
>JBMLRS010000188.1:0-1717 GCA_049240905.1 Elsteraceae bacterium | reverse complement strand
TGGCACCGACGGCAGCGGCAAGGCCGACGACACCCTGGTGGTGGCGCGCGATCTGATGCAGCGTCTTGGCATCGAGAAGAAGTAACCGCTGCGGCGGGACGATGGCCACGCCGGTCCGACGGCGTGGCCCGCATGCCGTTATGATCCATGTTCGCATACAGGACGTCCGTGAATGAAAGCCGTAATTCTGGCGGGCGGCCGAGGCACGAGAATCGCTGAAGAGTCGCATCTGCGGCCCAAGCCGATGATCGACATCGGCGGCTATCCCATCCTCTGGCACATCATGAAGATCTACGCCGCGCATGGCGTGACCGATTTCGTGATCTGCCTTGGGTATAAGGGCTACGTCATCAAAGAATATTTTGCGAATTACTTCCTGCACGGATCGGACGTCACGTTCGACTTGCAGCGCAATCTTGTCAGCTATCATGACGTGCGCGCAGAGCCCTGGCGCGTGACGCTGGTCGACACAGGCGAGGCCACCATGACCGGCGGTCGCTTGAAGCGCGTGCGGCGCTATCTGGACGGCGACGACGCGTTCTGCATGACCTACGGCGATGGTCTCGGCGACGTGGACATCACCAAGGAGATCGAGTTCCACAAAAGCCATGGTCGGCTTGCGACCATGACGGTGGTTCAGCCTCCCGGCCGTTTCGGCGCCGCGGTGCTCGACAATGGGCGCGTCACCGCGTTCGAGGAGAAGCCCTCGGGCGGCGGCGGCTACATCAACGGCGGCTTCTTCATCATTTCGCCAAAGGCGATCGACCTGGTCGACAACGACGACGTCGCCTGGGAGCGCGAGCCGCTGGAGCGTCTGGTGGCGCAGGATCAACTCGCGGCCTTCCAGCATGACGGTTTCTGGCAGCCGATGGACACGGTGCGCGAGCGCGAAATCCTGGAGAGCCACTGGGCCTCGGGCCGCGCCCCCTGGAAGGTATGGAGCTGAGGAGCCGCGCGTGAACACCCCCGATCCCGCCTTCTGGCGCGGTCGCCGCGTTCTGGTGACCGGCCATACCGGGTTTAAGGGCGCCTGGCTGACCTTGTGGCTGGAGCAGATGGGCGCTGAGGTCAGCGGCCTCGCCCTCGCGCCTGAAGGCGACAAGCCGCTCTACGCGCGTCTGGCGCCGACCCTGCGCGTGAACTCCCATATCGTGGATTTGCGCGACGCCGAGGGCGTGACCGGCGTGGTTGCGGCGGAGAAGCCGGAGATCATTCTGCATCTGGCCGCCCAGGCGCTGGTCCGTCGCAGCTACGCCCAGCCCGCCGAAACTTATGCGACCAACGTCGACGGCACGATCCATGTGCTGGAGGCCGCGCGGCGGACGCCCGGCGTCCGGGCGGCGCTGGTGGTGACCAGCGACAAGGTCTACGCCAACAACGATTCTGGCCGACGGTTCATTGAGAGCGATCCGCTGGGCGGCAAGGATCCCTACAGCAACTCCAAGGCCTGCGTGGAACTGGTGGCCCGCTCCTGGCGCGCCAGCTTCCTGCACGCGGCCGGGATCGCTTGCGTCACCGCGCGGGCCGGCAATGTGATCGGCGGCGGCGACGTCGCGGCCGATCGTTTGATCCCCGATTTCTTCCGCGCGCTGGACTCCAACCAAACTCTTAAGCTGCGCAATCCGGGATCGACCCGTCCCTGGCAGCATGTGCTGGAGCCGGTCGCGGGGTATCTGCGGTACGCCGAAGCGATGATCGCCGGGTCCGTCGGCTTGCC
>JBMLRS010000187.1:0-5237 GCA_049240905.1 Elsteraceae bacterium | reverse complement strand
TCGACAAGGCCGATTCGGCGGACTACGGCATCGAAGAGATCATGGCCCCCGAGGGCTGGCCCCTGCTCAACTTCATCATTGATCCGCGCACCGGCCTTGGCCGGTTCCGCCATTTCGCAACGCCGACCGACCAACTCTTGAAGGACCTGATCGTCCACTGCCGCAACCCCTCGATCAAAGAGATCCTGGAGTTGCCGGACATCAAGGAACGCGTGCTGTTCTATTTCGATCAGGCTGAGCGGGCGGAAGCCCAGATCATCCGTTGCGCCCAACATCACCGCCACATCACGGTGCTGGACCTGCGCGCCGAGGAGATCATCCATCCCTGCAACCGTTTCCTGATGTACGCCCTGTTCCCGGAATGCAGCGTCTCAATCCATGAGATGTGGGGACCCAGGAAAGAGAAGACCGTCTTCGCGGTCGGCAAATCCGTGCTGAACCGCAGCTCCAAGACCAAGATCGGCGATCTGATGCTGGAGCATGGCGGCGGCGGGCATGACGCGGCCGGTACCTGCCAGGTAGCCAACGACACGGCCGACGCGGTGCTCAAGCGGCTGATCGACCGTATGCTGAAGGACGGTTAAGACCGGTGCGCTCCTACAAGAAGTCGATCGAGCTCTACAGCCGCGCCACCGCTGTCCTGGCCGGCGGCGTCAACAGCAACTTCCGCGCCCTGAACCGTCCGGTCCCGCTGTTCATCGAACGCGGCGAAGGCGCCCATCTCTGGGACGTCGACGGCAATGACTACATCGACTATGTGCTGGGCCTGGGCCCGGTCATCCTCGGCCACGCGCCGAAGCCGGTGATTGACGCGGTCGCCGCTTCCTTGGCGCGCGGTCAATGCTACTCCGCTCAGCATATGCTGGAGATCGAACTGGCGGAGGCGATCGTCGCCGCCGTGCCTTCGGCTGAGATGGTGCGCTTCTCCTCCTCCGGCTCGGAAGCCGTGCATATCGCGCTGCGCTTGGCGCGCGCGGTGACCGGCCGGCAGAAGATCGTGAAGTTCGAGGGGCATTACCATGGCTGGCTCGACAGCGTCATGGTCAGCACCAAACCGGCGCTCAACGCCGCAGGCCCGGATAGCGCGCCGATCGCCGTGCTGGAGTCCGCCGGCCAAGCCGAAAGCGTCGCGGATGATCTGTTGATCGCCCGCTGGAACGACCTCGACCAGCTCGAACAGATCCTGACCACGCATGGCGAGGACGTCGCCGGCGTGATCATGGAGCCGATGATGTGCAATCAGGGCGGCGTGCTGCCTCAGCCCGGCTACATGGCCGGGGTGCGCAAGCTGTGCGACAAGCATGGCGCGCTGTTCCTGCTCGATGAAGTGATCACCGGCTTCCGCCTCGCTTTGGGCGGCGCGCAGGCGCGCTTCGGGATCGACCCGGACATCACAATCCTGGCCAAGGCGGTCGCCGCCGGCTTCACCTTGAGCGCGATCGCCGGCCGCAAAAAATATCTGGAGCAGTTGCACAACTCCGGGATCGTTCATGCTGGGACCTATAACGGGAATGTCGCCAGCGTCGCGGCCTCGCTCGCCGCCGTGCGCACCCTCGCCGCCGATGACGGCGCGGTCTATGGCCGGATGGAGGCTTTGGGCCAGAAGCTGATGGCGGGCCTGCGCCAGCTGGCCGCCAAACATGGGCATGCGTTCCTGGTCCAAGGCGTCGGACAGGTTTTCAACGTGCACTTCACCCCCCTCGCCGAGATCCGGGAATATCGCGAGGCCGCGCGCAGCGATCAGGTGAAGATGGGCGATTTCGTCGAAGCCATGCAGAACGCCGGCGTGCGCCTGAACAGCCGCGGCACTTTCTTCATGTCCGCCGCCCACACCGACGCCGACATCGAGGCGACCCTGCGCGCCGCCGACACCGCCTTCACGAGCCTGCGCAAGGCCGCCGCTTAAACAGCGGCTTCGGCGCGCCAGCCGTCCAGCAACCCTTCGACCAGCGGATTGGGGAAGCGGCGGCTCTGGCCGATCGCGTAGAAATTTTCCTGCAGCTCCGGAATTCGGCAACGCTCTACCAGCAAGCCCGCGGTCAGCTCGTCGCGCACCACGATCGGCGGAACCAGCGCCAGCGCGCCGCTCTCGCGCGCCAACAGACGCAGCATCGCCATGTCGTCGACCTCCGCCAGGATGATCGGGCGAACGCCCGCGCGCTCCAGGATCTGATCGAATTCCGTGCGGATCTCGCTGTCCATGCTGGGCAGTAGCAAGGGCTGGTCGCGCAGATCCTGCGGGAAGCGGAAGGGGGCGGCGTCCGGCTCGGGCCTGCTCACCAAGCTGACCGGCTGCTGATCCAGGAGGTGGCTCCGCCAGGGCGCCGCCGCGTCCCGGTGGGCCGGGCGGTTGGACAGCACGAGATCCAGCTCATGCGCCTCCAGCTGGGCGAGAAGCTCGCGCATCGCGCCGGACCGCACCACGAGCTCGACATCCGGTCGGGCGATGAGCGGCCGCAGAAAGGCCATCTGAAAGTTGCGCGACAGCGTGGTGATCGCCCCGATCCGCGCGACCCGCCGGCTGGCCCCGCCGCGCCCCTGCAGGGTGCTCATCAGTTCTTCCCCAGCCTGAAACACGACATCCGCGTAATCCAGCGCGATGCGGCCGGCCTCGGTCAGGACCAAGCGCTTTCCCAACCGCTCGAACAGCGGGTGGCCGACCTGCTCCTCCAGCTTCTGCAACTGCACCGACAGGGCGGATTGCGAGAGGTTCAGCTGCTCCGCCGCGCGGGTGAGGCTGCCTTGATGCGCGATCGCGCGGAAGTAACGGAGATGGTGGTAATTCAGATGCGCCATCGCTCACATTTATAAAAACGAATGATCCGTTTCAATGTTTGTATTTCCTAGATCATCCAGTTCCGGACTATGAGATCGGTCGCCCTCGCAGGAGACGACCATGATCACCCTTTACGCTTGGCTGCTCGCCGCCGCCCCGCTGTCCCTCGCCGCCCTTGGGACGGTCTCGAACCTCACGGCGAACCGCGCTCCGCTCCGCTTCGCCGATCAGGCGCAGGCCGCGGCCCTGGCCGCGTTGGCGGTCGCCTTGATCGGGGCCGGGGTGGTTGCGCTGCAAGGCCCTATTCGGACTGGGACGCTGGGGATCGCCGGGATAGGCTTCGCCTTCCACCTTGACGCGCTGAGCGCGGTGATGGCGGTTCTGGTCGCCTTCGTCGGCGCCATCGTGATCCGCTACAGCCGGAATTATCTGGCGGGCGATCCGAACCATGGTCGTTTCGTCAAATGGCTGTGCCTGACGTTGGCGGCGGTCCTGCTGTTGATCCTGTCCGGCAATCTGCTGCAGTTCGCCCTGGCCTGGGTTGGCGCCAGCCTGGGGCTGAACAAGCTGTTGCTGTTCTATGGCCATCGTCAGGGCGCGGTTCTCGCCGCGCGCAAGAAATTCATCGCCAGCCGCGTCGGCGACCTGTGCTTGGCGTTCGCGATGATCCTGCTCTACGTCGCCTTCGGCAGCCTGGATCACGCCGCGATCTTCGAGCAGGCGAAAGGAATGAGCCAGATCCCCTGGCACCTGCATGTCGCGGCGCTGTTCCTGGCGCTCGCCGCCCTGGTGAAGTCGGCGCAGTTCCCGACGCATGGCTGGCTGCAGGAAGTGATGGAGACGCCGACCCCGGTCTCCGCGTTGCTGCATGCCGGTGTGATCAACGCCGGCGGCTTCCTGATCCTGCGCTTCTCCGACGTGATCGCGTTGTCGACGCCGTCGCTCGACTTGCTCGCGATCATCGGCGGCATGACCGCGCTGTTCGGATCGCTGGTCATGCTGACCCAGACCTCGATCAAGGGCTCGCTGGCTTACTCCACCGTCGCGCAAATGGGCTTCATGATGCTTCAATGCGGGCTGGGCGCCTTCTCCTCCGCCCTGCTGCACATCGTGGCGCATTCGCTCTACAAGGCGCACGCCTTCCTGTCCTCCGGCAGCGTGATCGATCTCGCGCGCGCCTCCTGGACGCCCAGCCCGGGCGGAAAGCCGCATCGCGCCCGGCTGATCATCGCGGTCGCCGCCTCGCTCGCGGCCGCCTTGATCGCCAGCGTGGCCTTCGGCGCCAGCGTGACGGAGAAGCCCGGCGTGTTCGCTCTCGGCGCGATCGTGCTGCTCGGCCTGACCCATCTGATCGCGAACGGGATCGACGAACGGCCGAACAGCTACGTCATCGGCCGGATCGTGGGCGGCGCGGCGCTCGTGGCGGTCGCGTACTTTACGCTGCAGCTGATCGCCGATCGATTGATGGCCGGCAGCCTGCCGCCGACCCAGGCGCTGCGCGGCCCGCTGGATCTGGCGATCGTCGCGCTGGTGCTGATCTCGTTCGCCGCGGTGACGCTTTTCCAGGGTCTTCTGCCTGGCCGCGACGGCGCGCCGATCTGGCGCGCGCTGTACGCTCACGTCTCAAACGGCTTCTATGTCAACACGCTGGCCAACCGCTGGGTTCTGCGGTTCTGGCCCGCGCCTCCGGCGGCTCCCAAGCCGCCCAGGGCTTGGCGCGCGGCCGCCACCGCCTTCCGCGACGCGCCCTTGGCGCGGGAAGAGCTGGACGCCGCGATCCGCAGCGCCTGCGGGAAGATCGCGCCGCTTTGGCCGCTCAAGCATTTCGTCGCGGTGAACCCTTTCCTGGGCTTCACAGACCAACGCTTTGAAACGACGGCGGCCACGTTGCGCCGGGTCGCGGGCGTCGACATGACGCCGCCGCGGGCGTACTTCCGCGCCCTGCTGGCGGATGGCGCGGTCGAAGATCAGGATCTGACGGCGGCGATCGCGGTCACGCCCGGCGCGCCGCAGGACCTCGACGCCGTGAAACGGGCGCTTTCCCAGGATCCGCCGGCTGTCAGACGATCCAACGCGGTGGTCGCGACCGTCTCGGAAGTGCTGGACGAACTGGCGGACGGCGACCGGCAGGTCGCCCGCACCGCCTTCATGATCGACGAGATCTCCAAATGGTGCGCGGCCTACTTCGACGAGGGCCAGGCCTCCTGGCGCCCGCCGGCGCGGGAGCTCTCGCCCTACGCGGCCTGGCGCGCCGGCGCCGCGCATGATTTGAACCCGGAGACGATGGGCGTGGAGGGCTTCCGCGCGACGATCGCGAACTTGCCGGCCGATCCGGTCGAAGCGATCGCCGAAGTCATTCGTCGACTGGGCGTGCCAAACCGCGCCGTGGCGGATTACCTCCATCGCGCCCTTTTTGACATTGGCGGCTGGGCGGCCTATGTCCGCTACCTCGCCTGGGACA
>JBMLRS010000186.1:0-1471 GCA_049240905.1 Elsteraceae bacterium | reverse complement strand
GGTCCAGTGTTTGGGACTGGCCATGGCCGCGCGTGTCGTAGCGCAGCGCGCGATAGCGGCCGCGCAGGGCGGGAACGACGGCGTCCCACATCCCATGGCTCGTGCCGAGGGAATTGGAGAAGACGACCACGGGCGCGCCGCTGGGGCCGCTCAGCTCGGCGAACAGGCGGACGCCATTGACGGTGATGAAAGGCATTTGGCTCTCCTGCGGGTCAGCGCCCGCGAAATCTGGCCGGACGCTTGTTCAGGAACGCATCCACCCCTTCACGGAAATCCTCCGTGTCGGTTCCGTCAAGGAAGGCTTCGCCCTCAATGTCCAGATGATCGGCCAAGGACCGGTGGAGCGCGCCGTTGATCAGCTTCTTGAAGCGGCCGAAGGCGTGGGTTGGCCCCGCCGCGATCTTGCGCGCGACCGTCTCCGCGCGGGCCTCCAGCTCCGAACCCGGAACCACTTCGGTGGCGACGCCCGCCTGCCTGGCGGCCTCCGCGTCCATCACCTTGCTCATCAGCATCAATTCGAACGCGCGGGCGCGGCCGACCTTGCGCTCAAGGAACCAGGTGCTGCCGCAGTCCGGCGAGGCGCCGATACGGTCATAGGCGATCAGGAATTGGGCCTGATCGCTCGCGATCACATAATCCGCGCCCAGCACCAGGCTTAGGCCTGCGCCGGCGGCGGGGCCCTGCACGATCGCCAGCACGGGAGCCGGAGATTCCGCCAACGCCAACACCGCGCCATGCAGCTCGCCCAGGATTTCGGTTACGAATTTCCGCGGCGCGACCTGAAACTGAGAGATGTCTCCACCCGCGACGAAGGCCCGCCCGGCCCCGGCCAGCACCACCAGACGCAAGCCGTCGCGCGCCAGCGTGCGCTTGACCGCCGCGTTAAAGGCGATCGCGGTCGGCCCATCGATCGCATTCAGCACGTCCGGTCGATTGAACAGGATCCGCCCGATCCCGGACTCATGGTCGAATTGGTCGATAACCGGGGAATCCGCCATGAATTTCTCCTTAAGCGCCGGCGTAGAGGCCGGCGATCTCCG
Source organism: Elsteraceae bacterium (assembly GCA_049240905.1). Classification (GTDB taxonomy): domain Bacteria; phylum Pseudomonadota; class Alphaproteobacteria; order Elsterales; family Elsteraceae; genus JBMLRS01. The sequence continues at coordinate 431 of JBMLRS010000186.1, read as the reverse complement.
CTGCGTATTTGGTCTGCACATTGGCGCGCCGCAGCTTCATGGTCGCGGTCACTTCGTCGTCGTCATGATCCAGCTCCTTGGTCAGGAGGTGGAATTTGCGGATGTGCGAGACCTGCGCCAGCTGGGCGTTGGCGGCGGCGATCTCCCGCTCCACCAACTCGCGCACGGCTTGATGTTCGGCGAGGCTGCGGAAATTGGTGAAGGTGACGCCGGCGCTTTCCGCCCAAGATCCCACGGTCTCCGCGTCGATCTGGATCAAGGCGGAGACATATTTGCGCGCCTCGCCGATCACCACGCATTCCTTGATGTAGGGGCTGGCCTTGACCGTGTTCTCGATCTCCGACGGGCTGAGATTCTTGCCGCCGGCGGTGATCATGATGTCCTTCATGCGGTCGACGATCTTGAATTGACCCTCGACGATTTCGACCACG
>JBMLRS010000185.1:0-7227 GCA_049240905.1 Elsteraceae bacterium | reverse complement strand
TCAATGTGGACGCCACCATGGCCGGCGACGGCGGCAAGGCGGTGGTCTGGGCGGATGATTCCACGCGGTTCAACGGAAGCATCAGCGCGCGCGGCGGCTTATTGGCCGGGAACGGCGGGCGGGTCGAGACGTCGGGCAAGCGCGCGCTGGACGTCTCTCCGCTGGCGCGGGTGACCAGCGACGGCCGCGCCGCAGGCGCGAAAACGGGCGCCTGGCTGCTCGATCCGGTGGACATCACGATCAGCACGACCGGCGCGGTCATGCCCGGCGGAAGCCTTTACAGCCCGCTGGTCACAAGCACGATCACGGCGGCGTCGATCTCTTCGGCGCTCATCAACAATGACGTTACGATCCAGACGTCAGGCGGCAGCGGCGGCAATGGGGACATTGTCTTCGAAAGCGGCTCGATCGTCTATTCCGGCGCGACCCAGCGCACCCTGTCCTTGAAGGCGGATCGAGACATCAACATCAAGAGCGGAACGGCCATCGACCTCAGCGGCGCCGCCCATAACATCATTCTCAACGCCGGCGCCACGGCGGCGGACTCGGCTTCCCTGGTGGGTGGGATCATGGTCGAGGACGCCACGATCAAGACAACGGGAGGGTACATCTGGATGGTCGGTGGGCCGTCTCAATCATGGGCGGCGCGCGCCTCCACTGATTTGAACACCTTTGGCGCCGGTGTCTATTTGAACGACAACGTCGTGATCGATGCGGGCGCCGGGAGCTTCAAGGCGATCGGCGCAGGCCGTGACGTTGCTGGGTCAAATCAGTACAGCCATGGCTTCGAAATGAACAACACCGTGTCGATCACGGCAAATGGCGGCCTCAGCATCACGGGAACGGGGGGAAGCGCCGCCGGCGACGAGTGGCGCGGCGTCAATCTGATATCTTCCACGATCAACGTATCGACCGGCGATGTCACCATAACCGGGACCGGCGGCGCCACCTCCGGCCCAGGCGGCAGCGGAGGGGCGTCCGGCTCAGGCGTGGTGATTCAAGCGATGACGATGAATCTTGGGTCGGGAACGGTTTCCATCACGGGAACGGCCGGATCTGGAGGGACCTCTGAGCAAAATGTCGGCGTCCTCATCAGGAACTCGAGCGCGCTGACCGGCTCCGGCGCGATGACGATCACCGGCGTTGGCGGCGGCGCGACCGGGAGCTCAAAGAACTACGGCGTCTCCGTTCAAGGCTCGTCAATCACCCTGTCCGGGACCGGAACGGTCACGCTCGACGGGACGCGCGGCGTTGGCGAGAACAGCTTTAACGTCGACATCGCCAGCGGCTCCTCCGTGAGCAGCGCGAACGGCGGCATCAATCTCATCGGCACGGCGACCAGCGGCGGAGCGGTGACTGCGAACAAGGCAAGCGGGGTGGTCATCAAGGGCAATGTCGAGACGGCCGACGGCGTCATCAAGATCGATGGGAAAGGCGGCCTGCTCGGCGGATCCAACAATGACGGCGTCATCCCTGACGGAACGATCAAGGCGACCAATGCAGGCTCGATCGAGATCACCGGCGAAGCGTCCGCCGGCTTCGGCTTCGCCGCCGAGTTCGCGCTGGCGGAACGGGTCGTCACGAACACGGGCGACATCACGATCAGGACGAACAGCATCTATTGGTACGGCAGTTCAGAGCCAGGCACAGTCAAGTCGACCTCCGGCTCCGTGAAGGTTCAGCCTCTGACCGACGCTTCCTCCATTGGCGTGGGCGGCGCCGTCGGGGGGCTCAACCTCTCCACGGATTTCCTGAACACGGTCGACGGCAAGATCGAAATCGGTCGATCCGATCTCTCGGCGGCGATCACCATCGCAGATGGCTATATCGCGCCGAAGGACTTCAAGTTCGTCTCCGACAGCGGCGCCATCAACTTCCTTGGCGCGGTCGGCTCGAATTCTGGGCTGCGGTCGCTGACCATTCAGAATGCGTCGGGAACCACCAGCTTCGGCGGGGCCGTGGGCGGCGGGGCCAGCCCCTTCACCACGATCAATGTGTCCGGCGCGTTGCTGGTGAGCGGGGATGTGACGAGTTCCGGCGCGCAGAGCTATGGCGGCGCGGTGGCGCTGGCCTCAAGCGCCACTTTCACCACCACCGGTGGCGCGAACGTCACGTTCGCGGGGCCGGTCGACGCCGAGACGGCTGGTTCGCAGTTTCTCTCGACGAGTTTGGGCGGGGGACCCCTGAGCCTGATCGGCGGCGTCGGACAATCGAAGGCGCTGGCGAGTTTGAACATCTCCGATCCGGTCGCGCTCGCCGGGGCGATCAAGACCACGGGCACGCAGAGCTATGGCGGCGCGGTGTCCATCCTGAACGACACGACTCTGAGCTTTTCGAATTTAAGGTTCAACGCCGGCGTCACCGGTTCCGCCAATTTGACTCTCGCCGCCGGCTTTATCGAGCTCAGCGGGGGGAGCATCGACATTGGCTCCGGCACCTTGAGTTTCGCCGGTGGGGCTTACATCACCAGCGATCTCACCATCGACGCCGCCGCAACGATCTTCAATACGGACACCTTGAACCTTTCCACACCCTACTCCCTCACGATCGCAAGCGGCGATCTGACGATGTCGACTGGAACCGGAGCCGGGTCGCTGACTTCTCTGACGGTGTCGGCGGGAGCGACCAAGCTCGGTTACAAGGTGACCACCTCAGGCTCGCAAAGCTATGGCGGAACCGTGACGCTGTCGGATGACCTGGATCTTACGAGCACCGACGTTGGCGGTTCGATCAGCTTCGGCGGAGCGATCGACGGCGCTGGCAAGACTCTCGTCCTATCGACCAATGGGTCGGCGATCACGCTACCGACGGTGACTGTGAAAGAGCTCAGCGTCACCACCATCGGCGGCGCGGTCACTCAAGCCGTCTCGGTGACGGCGACAGTGACGACAAAAGCCTCCATCGACGCTGGATCGGGCCTCATCTCTCTCAGCAATTCCGGCAACAGCATCGCCGAACTTTCGCTGACCACCACCAACGCCGCGAGCGTCAACCTCAGCGGAACCACGGAATTGAGCAACAGCGACGTCGCCAGCCTGTCGCTCACCACCACGGGCTCGGTCACGCAGAGCGGCCCGCTCAAGGCCTCTTATCTCTCCCTCAGCGGCGCGGGCGGAAGTTACGATCTCACCAACAGCGCCAACGAGATCCACGGCCTGGTTGCGAACACCGGAACCGTCAAAATCATCAACAGCGGCGCGAGCGACCTCGAGATTGTCTCCGCCGGCGTCACGGTCACAGGGGATCTGACGCTCACTCAGTTGGGATCCTCTCAAAAGCTCAAGGTGAATGGCCCGATCGATCTTGGGTCCGGCGCGGGGTCGTTCACGGTCGATGGCACGATTGAGGGATCGGGAACCATCAGCGGCTCCGGCGCGACTCTCGCTCTCTCGGCCGGGCTGACGGGCAGCACGGTGGCGACGACGGGCGGCGTGACGGTCAGCGTCGTCTCGGGCGAGTTTAACGTGAACGGAACGCTGAAAACGTCCACCCCGCCCTCCGTATTGCCCAGCCCGCCCTCGGCGCCGACCACCGTCTCCACCCCGAGCCAGCAATCCGTCGCGAGCGTTCCGTCGGTTCCGTCGACGCCAACCCAATCGTCTCAGGCGTCCCAGATCTCCCAGGCTTCTTCGCCCAGTGTCGCGTCTGCGCCGACGGCGAGCGAGACGCCCAGCGTCGACAAGGCCCTCGAAGCGGACACGACGCCGATCTTGATCGGCAATGAGCCGGTAGACGAGGTGGTGGGAAGGCTGATCGTCGCGATCGATCCGATCAGCTCCAATCTGGGCAATAGCCTTTCCCCGTCGGTTCAGGAGGAGGAAGGTCGCGTCAGCGTTCAGCCGCAAACCCAAAGCGCAGGCGGCGCCTCAGGAAGCAGCGGCTCGGACACGCAAACCGCGGCGGTTACGGCGCAGCGCCAGCTCAGCTTGGTCAACGCCACGGCGGTCGGCGCGTTGATCCCGCCGTCGCCGCCTGTGGTGGCGTCGACTGGCGCGCCGCTGGCCTCCGCCAGCACGATCAAGCTGGATCCGGCGGACACGGGCGGCGCGAACGGGCAGGTGATCGCGCGCGGCGGAGCGGACAGCGCGGTCGGCGTCAACGTCTCGGGCGCGGCGAGCCAGGCAGGCGGCTCCACCACGCTTCTGCCCGGCCTGTTGGTGCAGGCCCCGCGCAACGCGCCGCCCAGGGCCGAGCCGCCGCTGGCGGAGCAACCCTCCGCCATCAACGAAGAGGTCTTCCTGGACTGACCGCAGGCCTCAAACCGTCTCCAACTTTCCGGTGGAAACCGCGCGCTGGATCGCCTCGATCACCGTCAAGGTCGCGAGGCCTTCGCGGCCGGACATGATCGGGGTCGCGCCGGAGCGAATCACGTCGCAGAAATGGCGGATCTGCAGCACCAGCGGGTCTTCCGGGACATAGGGGACGCGTTCGCGCGCCAGCGGCTCCCACCAGCCGCGCGCGCCGGGGTTCCACCAGACCTCCAACTGCGGCAGCGACAGCGCGCCATGAGTGCCGCCGATCTGGTAGCAGGCCTGCTCTTGCCTGGGATAGGCCGGGTTCTCGCCGGTGGTCATCTCCCAGCTCCACGGCGCGGTGACCGCGTCCGAAACCGTGACCGTGCCCAGCGCGCCATTGGCGAAGCGCAGCAGGATCACCGCCGTCTCCTCCACGTCATGTCGGCGCAAGGCGTTCGACGCCATCGCCTGCACGGAGACAATCTCGCCGCACAGCGCGCGGAACAGATCCACGTCATGGATCAGGTTCAGCAGGATCGGACCGGCGCCCTTCGCCCGCCGCCAGGCCGGTTCGAAATAGGAGTCCGGCTTCATCAGCCAGAAATTCCCGTGCAGCGTGACCAGCTTGCCCAATCGACCAGAGGCGATGATCTCCATCGCCTTGGTGATCATCGGGTTATAGCGGCGGTGATGACCGGTGAGGAGCGGCAGCCCCGCGGCCTCCGCCGCCTCCACCAGCTTCAGCCCCTCGGCGACGCTGTCGGCCAAGGGTTTCTCCACCAGCACCGGCAGACCCGCGGCGATCGCCTCCAGCCCATGGGCGACATGCAGTTGATTGGGCGTCGCGACGATCACGCCTTCCGGCTTCGCCTGGGCGATCATCTCGGTGACGCTGGGGAACCAGCGCGCGCCCAGATTGGCGGCGAGCGATCGACCCGCCGGGGCCGGATCGACGATCGCGGCCAGATGCGCCCCGGCGTCCGCCGCGATCAGCGCCGCATGCTTGCGCCCGATCAGCCCGGCGCCGACGACCGCCAGCGCGACCGGCGCGCTCACGCCTTCTTCTCGTCGATCAGCCGCGCGACCCGCTGCAGGGCCAATTGATAGCCCTGCGTGCCGAAGCCTGCGATCACGCCGGAGGCGATCGCGGAGACAAAGGAGTGGTGGCGGAATTCCTCGCGCTTATGCACGTTCGAGATATGCACCTCGATGATCGGGAACTCGCAGGTCGCCAGCGCGTCCAGGATCGCGACGGAGGTGTGGGTGAAGGCGGCGGGGTTGATCACGATTCCGCCGGCGATCTCGCGCGATTCATGGATCCAATCGATGATCTCATATTCGCGGTTGCTCTGATGAAAGCGGATGTCGAGGTTCAGGCCGGCGGCGAGCTTGCGGCAGTCGGCCTCGACGTCGGCCAGGGTCTCACGCCCGTAGATATGGGGCTGGCGCTTGCCCAGCAGGTTCAGGTTCGGCCCGTTCAGGACATAGACAAGGCGGCTCATCGGCGACTCCCAGAAGATTTTGGTTAGGAAAGACGGCGCGCCGGGCATTCGCCAAGCGCTAATTCCGCCATACGTTCGATCGCCAGCGCATAGCCCTGAACGCCAAAGCCGGCGACGACCGCGTCCGCCACGATCGACACGCGGGAGAAATGGCGAAACCGCTCTCGCTTGATCAGGTTGGAGACGTGAACCTCGATCACCGGCAGGCCGCAGGCGGAGAGAGCGTCTGGAATCGCCTGCGAGGTGAAGGTCAGCCCGCCGGGGTTGATGATGATTCCCAGTGAGTCCCGCGCCGCCGATTGGATCCAGTCAGCGAGGATCGCCTCGTCATTGCTCTGGCGCCAGCGCAGCGCCGCCGCGAACCGGGCGGCGAGCGGGCGGCAGGAGGCCTCGACATCCTCGAGCGCTTCATGCCCATAGAGATGCGTCTGGCGGCGGCCCAACAGGTTCATCGAAGGGCCGTTCAGAATGTCGATCCGGCGGTTGGGCAATCGGGTCAGCTTCCTATGGCGCGCCGTCCAACGATCCCATTCTGCCGGCGGCGTAATCGGCCTTGGCCTTGGCCATCGCCTCACGGCTGCTCAGAACGAACGGACCGTCGAAGATCAAGGGTTGCTCAGCCGGTTCGCCGCCCAACAGGATCAGATCGAGCGGCGTGGAGGCGCCGGCCGAGATCCGCAGCGTCGCCGCTGCGTTCAGCAGCGCTATTTCGCCGGCTGCGATCGGGTCGGAACCAATCGCGCCCTGGCCATGCAGCGCGTAGACCCCGGCCTCCTCGTCATCGGGAAGGGGCAATGTGATCGACGCGCCCGGCGACAGCGTGACATGAACCAAGAGGCTGGATTGGGCCAAGCGGACAGGGCCCGAGCCGTCAAAGAAGCCCGGCAACGCGCCGCAGATCAGCCGGAGTCGAACGCCGTCCCGTTTCGTCTCCAGAATCTCGGACGCCTGCACGGCCTGATAGCGCGGCGGTTGATCGTCGAGCGCGCTTGGGTGGCGCGTCCATAGCTGCACAAGCTCCAGGGTCGCGTCGCCCGGATCCTCTGCGTGCAGCATGCCCCGTCCGGCGGTGATCCACTGCACCCCGCCGCTGCGCACGAGCCCTCGATTGCCGAAGGAATCACGATGCTCGTTCACGCCTTCGATCAGATAGGTGATCACTTCGATGCCGGCGTGCGGATGAGCCGGCACGCCGCGATGCGGCGGATCGAGCGGGCCTGCGTGATCGAGAAAGACGAAGGGGCCGATCGACTTCAAGCCAACCATCGGCAGCGCGCGCAGAACCGTGATCGAGGGGCTGATCGGGGCGCTGCGGCCGCGCTTGCGGGTGGCGATGGCGGACATGAGGCGATCCCTTTCGTGAGGCAGCGCCGGATATGGGGATCGCGCCTACAGGATCAATCGTCCGCGACGCTAAGGTTCGCCGGGGCGGATCGTAAACTCTGAGCGGAGTCATCCGGCGACAGGCGCCGCGCTTGGTCGCGATCCAG
>JBMLRS010000184.1:0-2040 GCA_049240905.1 Elsteraceae bacterium | reverse complement strand
GATCGTGCATTGCGGCGGCTCTGGGGCCGGGCAGGCCGCGAAGATCTGCAACAACATGCTGCTGGGCATCTCCATGATCGGCGTTTGCGAGGCCTTCGTGCTGGCGGATCGCCTTGGGCTGGACCGGCAGCGTCTGTTCGACGTCGCCTCCACCTCCTCCGGCTCCTGCTGGTCGCTCAACACCTATTGTCCGGCGCCCGGCGTCGGCCCGAAATCTCCATCGGACAATGACTACCGGCCGGGTTTCGCGGTGGAGCTGATGCTCAAGGATCTGAAGCTGTCGCAGCAGGCGGCCGCGGCGGCCGGCGCGCCGACGGAGATGGGCGCGCTCGCCACGGCGCTCTACGCGCGCTTCCAAGAGGAAGGCGGGCGAGGCAAGGACTTCTCCGCCATGATCCAGCGCCTGGAGAAGATCGCGACAGGGGGCTGAGCCCCCTGCCCTGTGGTCAGCCGGACGCGGTCGCGTCCGGCAGATCCAGCGTCAGGCCGTCATAGCCGGGCTCGACGCCCGGCGGCAGCCGCTTGGTGAGATCCACGTAGCAAAGCTTCTCGCCCATGTGTGTCAGGATCGCGCGGCGCGGCTTCACGCGTTCGATCCATTCCAGAGTCTGGGCCAGGTGGCTGTGCGTGGGCGCCGGTTCCTCGCGCAGGCAATCGACGATCCAGACATCCACGCCGGCCAGAACGTCGAACGCGGCGTCGCTCAGCCGCACGACGTCGGTTGAATAGGCGATCGAGCCGAAGCGAAAGCCCATGGTCTGCGCGAAGCCATGATCCTGCACGAAGGGAGTCACCGGAATCTCGCCGACCATGAACGGACCGTCGATCACATGCGGGATCAGCAGCGGCTTGTAGAAAAAGGTGGTCTTGGTCGACATCGGCTCGAACACATAGCCGAAGGCGCGGCGGGCGTGGGCGAGCGTCGCCTCGTCGCCATAGACCTGGATCGGCCCTTTCATCATGCGGTTGACCGAGCGCAGATCGTCGATCCCGTTCATGTGATCGGCGTGGGAATGGGTCCACAGCACGGCGTCCAACCGGTTCACTTGGGCGTCCAGTAGCTGGGCCCGCATGTCAGGTGATGTATCGACGAGAAGGGTGGTCCCGCCCTGCTCCACCAGGATCGAGACCCGGCGGCGGCGATTGCGCGGCTCCGTCGGGTCGCAATTGCCCCAGTCATTGCCGATCAAAGGCACGCCGCCGGAGCTGCCGCAACCGAGGACCGTCACCTTCATGCGGCGATGGACGGCTTGAGCATGGCGCGGTCGATCTTCTTGAACAGCGCGAAGAAATTGTCGGTGGTCTGGGCGGAGATCTCCGCCACGGTCACGCCGCGCGCCGCCGCCAGGGTAGCCGCGGTGTGAGCCACGTAAGCCGGCTCGTTGCGCTTGCCGCGATGGGGGATCGGCGCGAGGTAAGGCGCGTCGGTCTCCACCAGAATCCGATCCGCCGGGGCGCTTGCCGCGACCGCCCGGATCTCCTCCGCCTTCTTGAAGGTGAGGATCCCGGAAAATGACAGTGAAAACCCAATTTTCAAAGCATTTTCAGCAAGATATGATCCACTGCTGAAACAATGGATTAATCCAGGGAAAGCGCCTTTGGCGTGCTCCTCGCCCAGCAACTCGACCGTCTCGGCGTCGGCGTCGCGGGTATGGACGATCAGCGGCAACTGGCTTTCCCGGCTGGCCGCGATATGCGCCTTGAAGCTGGCGAACTGCGCCGGCCGGCTGCCATGCTCGTAATAGAAATCCAGGCCGGTCTCGCCGATCCCGACCACCTTGGGATGGCGGGCGAGGTCGATCAGCTTCCGGGCGTCCCTGCCCCAGTCAGCGTCGGCTTCATGCGGATGAACCCCGACCGTGCAATAGACGTTCGGAAAACGCTCCGCCACAGCGAGCACGCCCGGGAACTTGTCCAGATGCGTGGAGATCGTGAGCATGCAGCCGATCCCCGCCGCCTCCGCGCGCGCGACCACGTCGTCCAGCTCCTGCTGGAAGTCCGGAAAATCCAGATGGCAGTGACTGTCGATCAGCATGAAAT
>JBMLRS010000183.1:0-1990 GCA_049240905.1 Elsteraceae bacterium | reverse complement strand
TTCAAGGACACGCGCGAGCTGGCCGCCGTCACCGCCAACATGGTGGACGCCATGCTGTCCGGCAAACCGGTCGAGATCAACGACACCAAGACCTACAACAACGGCGTGAAGGTGGTGCCGTCCTACCTGCTGAAGCCGGTCAGCGTGGACAAGACGAACTGGGAGAAGGTGCTGATCGACAGCGGCTACTACAAGAAGTCGCAGATCCAGTAGCAGGAATTCGCGCGATGACCGCCATCCTGGAGATGCGCGGGATCGGCAAGTCATTTCCCGGAGTGCGCGCGCTCCGGGACGTGACGTTGCAGGTCGAACAGCGTGAGATCCACGCCATCGTCGGCGAGAACGGCGCCGGCAAATCCACCCTGATGAAGGTGCTGAGCGGGGTCTATCCGCATGGCTCCTACGAAGGGGAAATTCATTTCGAGGGTCGGGAGCAGCGCTTTCGCGGCATCGCGGACAGCGAGGCCCAGGGCGTGATCATCATCCATCAGGAGCTGGCGCTGGCCCCGCTGCTCTCGATCGCCGAGAACATCTTTCTGGGCAATGAGCCGGGACGCTTCGGGATCATCGATTGGGATGAATCCCATCGCCGCACCGCCGAGCTGTTGGCCAAGGTGGGGTTGAACGAGCCGCCGGACCGGTTGATCACCGACCTCGGCGTCGGCAAGCAGCAATTGGTGGAGATCGCCAAGGCGCTGGCCAAGAAAGTGAAGCTGCTGATCCTGGACGAGCCGACCGCCAGCCTGAACGAGAGCGACAGCGACCGGCTGCTGGAGCTGCTGCTGGAGTTCAAGAAGCAGGGCATCGCCTCGATCCTGATTTCGCACAAGCTGAACGAGATCGCCCGGGTCGCCGACCGCATCACCATCCTGCGCGACGGGGCGACGATCGAGACGCTGGATTGCCGCCAAGACCCGATCAGCGAGGACCGCATCATCAAGGGCATGGTCGGCCGCGACATGGCCGACCGGTATCCGCCGCGCGAGCGCCGGATCGGCGACACGCTGTTCGAGCTCAAGGACTGGCGCGTGCGCCATCCCGAGCATGTCGAGCGCGAGATGGTGAAGGGCGTCAGCCTCACGGTGCGCCGCGGCGAAGTGGTGGGGATCTCCGGCCTGATGGGGGCCGGACGCACGGAGCTGGCGATGAGCCTGTTCGGCCGCTCCTACGGCCAGAGAATCAGCGGCGAGGCGATCCTGAACGGGAGGCCGATCGACGTCAGCAGCGTGGGCAAGGCGATCAAGGCCGGCCTCGCCTACGTCACGGAGGACCGCAAGGGATTGGGTCTGATCCTGGAGGAGGACATCGTCACCAACGTGACCTTGGCCAACCTGCCCGCCGTCTCCAGGGCCGCCGTGCTGGACGAGGCGGCGGAGCGGCGGGCGGCGCAGTCCTACCGGGAGCAGTTGAAGATCCGCTGCTCCGGCGTGGATCAGAAGACGCTGAACCTCTCCGGCGGCAATCAGCAGAAAGTGGTGATCGGCAAATGGCTGTTCTCGAAACCGGAACTGCTGATCCTGGACGAACCGACGCGCGGCGTGGACGTCGGCGCGAAATATGAGATCTACGCCATCGTCAACGATCTGGCGGCGGACGGGCGCGGCGTGATCCTGATCTCCTCGGAGATGCCGGAGCTGCTGGGCCTGTGCGACCGCATCTATGTGATGAACGAGGGAGCCTTCGTGGCGGAGTTCGACGCCGCCGAAGCCAGCCAGGAGAAAATCATGGGAGCGATCATGAAAGCGAGCGCGCGGCATGTCGGCTAGCAACCCCGCGCTGGGCGCCAATCCGCTGCGCCGGCAATTGCGTGACTATGGCCTGCTGATGTCGCTGGTCGCGGTGATGATCTTCTTCCAGATCACAACCGACGGCACGCTGCTGCGCCCGCTGAACGTGACCAACCTGATCCTGCAGAACAGCTACATCGTGATCATGTCGCTGGGCATGCTGTTGGTGATCGTGGCCGGGCATATCGACCTGTCGGTGGGAT
>JBMLRS010000182.1:0-4646 GCA_049240905.1 Elsteraceae bacterium | reverse complement strand
CAACATTGGCTGTCGCGTCCGGACGCGAAGCAGGAGGCGAAGTGATGCTGCAGGCCCCCAAGGATCACGAGCTGCCGCGCGATCGTCTGGTTCCGCCCGCGGGATATTACGAAGTGATGGAGACCGCGCTGCGCGAGCTGCTGCTGGAGAAGGGGATCTTCACGGCGGAGGAGCTGAACCGCGAAGTGGAGACGATGGAGGCGCGCAGCCCCGCGACCGGCTCGCGCATCGTGGCGCGCGCCTGGGTCGACCCCGCCTACAAGGCGCGGCTATTGGCCGACGGCTCGGCGGCGGTGGCGGAGTTGGGCATCGCGCCCGGCCCCTATCATTTGGTCGCGCTGGAGAACAGCGAGACGCTGCATAACCTGGTGGTCTGCACGCTCTGCTCCTGCTACCCGCGCTTCATCCTGGGCGTGCCGCCGGCCTGGTACAAAAGCCAGGAATACCGCCGCCGCGCCGTCCGCGACCCGCGCGGCGTGCTGGCCGAGTTCGGCCTGACCCTGCCGGACTCGGTGGAGGTGCGGGTGCACGACAGCAACGCGGACATGCGCTATCTGGTGATCCCCGCACGACCGAAGGGCACCGAAGGCTGGCCGGAAGAGAAGCTGGCCGCGCTGGTCACCCGCGACTGCATGATCGGCACGGCGGTGGCGCGGGGGTAGCGGCCGGCACGCCTTTTTGTGGAACCTGGACGTTCGTCACCGCGAGACGCAGCCGTGGCGGTCCATCTATCCAGCGATAGGCGCCGGCCTAGTTGAAACTAGGATCGCCACGGCTGCGCCTCGCGATGACGAATTTTTATTTAAGATCAATAAATTACCTCACTCTAAGCCTGTCGAAGGGGGCGAGCGCTAACCCGTTGTGAGTTTGCTCGGCCCTTCGACGGGCTCAGGGCGAGGGGGAGTGGTTGGCGGCCGCCCTAAGGCTTGAGCTCCACCTCGACGAAGAGGATCGGGCTCTTCGTGTTGTTGATCACGTCATGCTGCACGCCGGCCTTGCGGGAGTAGGGGGCGGTCGGGGACATGACATGGTCGGACAGGGAGCCGTCCGGGCCCTGGATGGTGACGACGCCTTCGACGAGCGGGACGATCACGTAATCCATCTCGTGGGTGTGATAGCCGGTGGCCTCGCCTGGCATGATCCGCCATTCGGTGACGCGGACCTTGTCGTCGTCGGCTCTGAGGGTGGGGGTCGCGGGTGGGCGCATGCGTCGGCTCCTTGAGTTTGCGCGACGCTAGCGGCAAGTTCCAGGTCAGACAAGCTTTGGACGGATGATGGCGATCTGTTTGGTGGTGCAGCCGATGCACGCGGCTGGGTATGATGTGTTGACGGCGGCGGGGGTTGAGATCCGCCATGGCTCGGGCGCGGACGCCCAGGTGATCGCGCGGGACGCGACCGACGTGGACGCGGTGATCACCCGCAACTGGGGCTTTCCGCCGGAGGCGGTGCGCGCGGCGAAGCGGCTGAAGGCGATCGCGAATCACGGCATCGGCATGAACAAGATCGACGTGGCGGGGGCGACCGCGCGGGGCATCCCCGTGGTGTTCACGCCTTACGCCAACGCGCGCTCGGTCGCCGAGCACGCGATCGCCTTGACTCTCTCGCTGACCCGGCGATCGGCTTTCGCCGACCAGGAGGCCCGCCGCGGCAATTTCGATCTGAAATATGACAGCGGCATGGTGGAACTGTTCGGCAAGACTTTCGGCCTCGTGGGCTTCGGCGCGATCGGGCGGATCACGGCGGGCATCGCCAAGCATGGCTTCGGCATGCGGACCCTGGTGTTCTCCCCCTCCGCGTCCGACGCCGACATCGCCGCCGCCGGGGCGGAGCGCAGTAACTCCCTGGCGGACTTGCTGAACCAATCCGACGTGATCAGCCTGCATCGCCCGCTGCGGCCGGACACGGAGAAGATGATCAATCCCGAAACCTTGGGGCTGATGAAAAAAACCGCCTATCTGATCAACACCGCGCGCGGCGGGCTGATCGACGAGCCGGCCCTGGCTCACGCGCTTCATGACGGCCGGATCGCGGGCGCCGGACTGGACGTGTTCACCGTCGAGCCGATGGCGAAGGACAATCCGCTGCTGAGCGCGCCGAACCTGGTGATGTCCCCCCACATAGCCGGCGCCACCGAGGAAGCGGCGGAGCGCTGCGCCGTGCAGGCGGCCGAGCAGATCCTGGACCTGCTGGCCGGCCGGCGGCCGGCCCACCTCGCCAATCCCGAAGTGTGGCGGGGTTAGGTTCTGATTGGCATGACGAGCGAGACCAAAGGCGAATAGGCGGCCAGCGCGGAGTCTGAAGTGAGGAACTGGTAAGGGCCCGCCAGCGCCTGGGCGATGAGGAGGCGGTCAAACGGGTCCTTGTGATGGGCCGGAAGATGCTGCACGCCGATGGCGTCGCGCGAAGACACGGGCAACTCGATGAAGCCGGTCGCTTGCGCCGCCTCGGCGATCACATCCGGTTGAGCCGCGAAGCCAGACTTGCCCAAGCCCGCCTTGATCGCGATCTCCCAGATGCTGGCGGCGCTGAAATGGACGTCGTTCGCCTGATCGCGCAGCATGCTTTGGGTTTGGAGGTCAAGAACGCTTGGCTTGTCCACCGCCCAGATCAGGATGTTGGTGTCCAACAGCAGGCGCATCAGCGCCCCTCGAACAACGCCTGAATCTCGTCTGGCAGCGGATCGTTGAAATCATCGGGGACGGTGTAGCGTCCGCCCAATAGGCCAAGCGTCCGTGGCTTGAGATCCTGAGTTGAGATGGCGGTCAGCCTGGCCACCGGACGCCCCGCCCGCGCAATGACGATCTCCTCCCCAGCTTCGACGCGCTCGATCAAGCGGGAGAGGTTGGTCTTGGCGGCATGGATGTTGACCATCGTCATGGCGTTACGGCCTTAGCTAAGCTTAGTCCACCGCCCCATCATACTTTGTCGTCGCGTTTCTCGCCAGCCTCACGCCGCCGAGGGCGCGGCCGTGAGAGCGGCTTCGACCCAGGGGCCCTGGAACAGGGTGACGCCGACGGCGTGGGCGTGGCGGACGCCGAGGTCGCTGTCGATGTCGGTCAGGATGATGCGGCCGCGGCCGTTATGGTCGGCGAGCTCCTTCAGGCGGGAATTGCCGGCGGCGGTGAGCTCCGACGCGAGCGAGGGGCTCCAGACCACTTTCACGATGTCGAAGCCTAATGCGGCGCGATCGACGAAGGGCAAAGCGTCGGCGGTCACGCCGTCCAGGCAGAGGCGGTAGCCGAGCGCGTGCAGCCGGTCGCGGGCGCGCAGATAGGCGGGGAAATCCGCGAACACATCCATCAGATGCAGATCGATCAGCGCGTCGGACCGGCCGCATTGGCGCAGCCAGCCGTCGAAGGCGGCGAAGGCGGACCCACCGACGGCGGCGACCGGGGTGTCGATCCCGAACGGCAGAGGGCCGATCTCGAGCCGTCCTTTGGCCAGCAGCTCCATCAACTGAGCCTCCAGGGTCGCGCGCAGGCGGCGCAGCAGCCAGGGGTCGGCGGCGAGGTCGGCGTCGGGGATCAGGCGGCGGCGGATGGTCTCCAGGGGCGCGATGATCTCGCTGAGCACGATCTGCGGCGGCCGGCCCGGGGCCAGGGAGACGACCGGGCGCCGCTCCACCATCGGCAGCAGATCGACGCGGGTCAGGAGATCTTCGAGGCGGCCGAGCAAGGCCGGAGTCAGCGGGTGGCTGGGCGGCGCCGCGGGGTCCTCGTCGAAGATCGCGGGCATCGCGCGCGGGTCAGTAGGCGTTGCGATTGACGAAGCCGACCAGCCCCGTCAGCGCCAGGATCTTGATGTCGAAAACCAGGGACCAGTGATCGATGTAGTAGAGGTCGTATTGCACGCGCATGCGCATCTTCTCGGGCGTGTCGGTCTCGCCGCGGAAGCCGTTGACCTGGGCCCAGCCTGTGATGCCGGGCTTCACCCGATGGCGGCCGAGATAGCCGTCGATGATCTGGGCGTATTGCTCGTTATGCGCCACGGCGTGCGGGCGCGGGCCGACCAGGGACATCTCGCCGCGCAGCACGTTGAACAGCTGCGGAAGCTCGTCCAGGCTGGTCTTGCGCAGGAAGGCGCCGACCTTGGTGATGCGCGGATCGTTCTTCTTCGCCTGCGGCACGCCCGGCTCCGGCGGCCGATGGTGATGCATGGTGCGGAACTTGAAGACGGTGATGTCGTTGTTGTTGAAGCCGTAGCGCTTCTGACGGAACAGGATCGGGCCGGGGCTGTCCAGCCGGATCGCGAGCGCGCAGAGCGCCATGACCGGCAGCATCAGGATCAGGATCACCACCCCGAACACCCAATCCTCCAGCTGTTTCCAAACGCCGCCCCAACCGGACAGCGGACGCTGGTGAATGTCCAAAAGCGGCAGTCCCGCGAAGCTGGTGTAACCGCGCACGGGGATGTTCATCATCAGAGAGTGGGCGCAAAGCTTGGTGTTGATGGGCACCGGGCGCAGCTTGGCCAGCACTTTCTCCACTTCCGACGCCGGGCGATCGACCATGGCCAGCACGATCTCGTCGATCCGCTCCTGCCGGCTGAGCAGCACCAGATCGTCGACCGTGCCGCGCACGGGGCAGCCTTCGACGGACTCAGGCCGATCGTCGTGATCGTCCCAGACGCCCAGGAGCTTCACGGTG
>JBMLRS010000181.1:0-2174 GCA_049240905.1 Elsteraceae bacterium | reverse complement strand
GACCGGCTGGTGGCCGCCGCGCGCGGCTTGGGCGCCAGCCCGCTGTCAGCCTTCCTCCGGGTGTTTCTGCCGCTCAGCCTGCCCGGCATCATCGGGGCGGGCGTGCTGGTCTTCATCTTCAGCCTCGGCTTCTACGTCACCCCGGCGATCCTGGGCGGCGGCAAGACCTTGATGGTGGCCGAATACATCAGCCTGCAGATCACGGAGACCTTGCGCTGGGGCTTGGGCAGCATGCTCGCCTCGACGCTGCTGATCTCCGTTTTCGCGGTGCTGGCTGTCCTGGCGAAGTTCGTCAATCTCCGTCGCCTGTTCGGAGCCGCGTGATGGCCGGGTTCGCCGAAAATCGCAGGACTGTCGGACGCGGCGTCCTTTACGGCTGCGCCTGGGCGGTGCTGTCCTTCCTCATGTTGCCGATGGCGATCGTCTTCCCGATTTCGGTCACGGATAAGCGGTATCTGTCCCTGCCGCATGACGGAATCTCCTTCGCGCATTTCGCCAATTTGCTGTCGAACCCGAAATGGCTGGCGAGCCTCGGCCATAGTCTGGTGATCGCTTCGGCCTCCACGGTTATCGCGGTCGCGCTGGGCACGCTCTGCGCGGTCGGCTGCTGGCGCATCGGGTCGCGCTGGTCCGAAAGCGTGCGCAGCCTGATGTTGGCGCCTTTGATCGTGCCGACGATCATCTACGCCCTTGGAGTCTATCGCTTCTGGATCCAGCTTGACCTGCTGGACACCTATCTGGGCGTGATCATCGCCCATGCGGTGACTGGGCTCCCCTATGTGGTGATCACCGTGTCGGCCAGCCTCGCCAACTTCGACTATCGGCTCGAGCAGGCCGCCCGCAATCTGGGCGCAGGCCTATGGCAGACGGTCAGGTTGGTGATCCTGCCGAACGTCATGCCCGGCATCCTGTCGGGGGCGATCTTCGCGTTCATCCACAGCTGGGACGAACTGGTGGTCGTGCTGTTCATCGCCAGCCGCAAGGTGTTCACGCTGCCGCGCATGATGTGGGACGGCGTGAACGAGAATCTTGATCCAACCATCGCCGCCGTCGCGGTCGTGATGATGGCCGTCACGCTTGGTCTGTTGATTGTCGAGCTGTCGTTGCGCGCCCGTCGGGAGCGCTTGGACCAAAGCGCCGGGAAAGACAGTTAGGGATGGATTTGGGATGGATGGTCGCCAAGGTTGGCTTCGCGTGGACCAAACCCGTCTCCTCAGGGTAAACAGAAATCATTCTCAGCCGCAGCAAGTGACCCGTCATGTCCAAGCCGAAGAAGCATAGCCAGGTCGAGCGCATCAAGTTCTCCGCCGGCGAAATCCTGATGACTCAAGGGGAGATCGGCGGCCACGCCGTGGTGATTGAATCTGGTGAAGTGCAGATTATTGTCTCCCGTGATCAGACCGAGCGGCTGGTCGCATTGGCCGGCGCCGGTGAAATCGTCGGCGAGATGGCGTTGATCGATCGGGAGCCGCGCAGCGCCACCGTGCGCGCCCTCACTGACGGCGAAGGAATGGTGATCCCCTGGGAAGTGTTCCAGTCTGATTTGGATTCTTCGCCGACCTTGATCCGGAATATTGTCGAAATTTTAACCCGGAATCTTCGTCGAATGGACGGCGTTTAGTTTGCGCGCAATGTGCTGACCCATCGTTTGTGACTGACGGCGTGGGAAGGGGCTGGGGATCTGCTCTCTGTCCGTCTGGACGATGAGGCGCGCCGCGCGTTATCAAAATCGAAATGACGCGATCGTGAGCGAGTGAACGATGAGCTTGCAGACATTTACAACTTACAGGGCGCTCAATTTTCGCGCCGGCGAGATCCTGATGGCGGAGGGCGAGACCGGCACCCACGCCATGGTCATAGAATCGGGCGAAGTGGAGATCACGGTCCGACGGGAGGGGAAAGACCGCCATCTCGCCAACGCCGGCCCCGGTGAAATCATCGGCGAGATGGCGTTGATCGACAACGAACCGCGCAGCGCGACGGTGAAGGCGATCACCGATTGCGTGTGCCGAGTCGTGCCGGGAGATCTATTCCGCGCGGAATTGTCGCAGTCGACCGTTCTCATCCACTCGGTGACCGAGATCCTGACGCGCCACCTGCGCCGGATGGATCATCTCTAAGGCGCGGCGTCAGTCCTGCACATGTCGGGGCAGCGCGCGCATGCACAGCCAGCC
>JBMLRS010000180.1:0-6501 GCA_049240905.1 Elsteraceae bacterium | reverse complement strand
GGGGCCAGCGACGCCGACGTGCAGGCCGCCGCCGCTCAGGCCCATGCCGACGAGTTCATCCAAGGCCTGCAGGATTGGCGTGGCCGGCGCGGCTACGACGCCCAGGTCGGCGAACGCGGGGTGAAGCTTTCCGGCGGCCAGCGCCAGCGCGTGGCGATCGCTCGCGTGCTGCTGAAGAATGCCCCGATCCTGGTGCTGGACGAAGCCACTTCTGCGCTCGACTCCGAAGTGGAGGCCGCGATCCAGGAGCAGCTGGACGCGCTGATGACCGGAAAGACCGTGATCGCCATCGCCCACCGCCTCTCCACCATCGCCCGCATGGACCGCCTGATCATCCTCGACAAGGGCCAGATCATCGAAACCGGGTCTCACGCCGAGCTTCTGGCCAAGAACGGCGCCTACGCCGACCTCTGGCGTCGCCAATCCGGCGGCTTCCTTCCGGAAGAGGCGGAGAAGCAGGCGGCGGATTAAGGGACGTTGGCGCACCCCCTTTATGGTGGTATAGGCCCATATGGAGAAGCGACGGCCAACCTACGATCTTGAAGCGATAAAGCTCTCGATCGGGACTCCGGAAACTTTGGCCATTACGACGTCCGCGCTTCAGGATGCGCTCGCCCTGGGGTTTGATCGGACCGGGATCGCGGAGACCATCATCGGGATAGATAGCAGCATGTTTTTCAAGTCGATGACGACCTTCGCGGATCACAGGGTTTGGCAGGATGTCTACCACGTCTCAGCGCGTGGATTTCAGCTTTACGTGAAGTTCCAGGCGAATCTGGTGACGGAATTCGGTGTGATGTCGTTCAAGGAGAAATGAGATGTCGAATAGCAAGATCTCTCCGTCTCCGACGATGATCTCCCCCGAGACGGGAGAAGTGCTCCAGCGTGGGTCCAGGTCCTTCTCGGTCTCCTACAAGGGCGCTAGCGTTGTGGTGGAGCTTGCTGGCTACTACCCCGCCGGCGCAGGCGAGGGCGTTCACATCGGAGACGACATGGCGGTGGTCGACGCGGCTTTGCGGACCTTGAAAGAGCAGGTCGATGGTCTCCCGACGCCGGAGACGATTCGGCGCGTCCGCACAAAGCTCAAGCTATCCCAGCGAGAGGCTGGTCTGCTCCTGAAGGTGGGTGAAAGCGCCTTCGACAAATATGAGCGCGGGTTGATCGAACCAAGCGGCCCGACGATCCAACTCCTGAAGCTGCTGGATCGACGGCCCGAGATGATCGAAGAGCTTCGGTAGACGCCGACTAGTTCTCATGGCGCAGTCGCAGAAGGCCTAATAAACCACCTTATCCGACGTTGGAAAACGTAACAAACGCAGCCACAAAAAAGCCATCTGGCGGAGGCGTTGCTCGCCGGTCGTCGTCGTCGGCCGTTTCAGGGAAGAATGATGAGAGCACGCCTAGCCCAGCTTTTTGGTTTCGCGGGAGTTTCGCTGCTGGCGGGCGCGGCGCGGGCGCAGGATCAAGCCAAGCCGACGCTGGAGATCTCGCCTTGGACGATGTTCCTGTCCGCGGACATCGTCGTGAAGACCGTGATGATCGGTCTGGCGGTCGCCTCGGTCGTCACCTGGACGGTCTGGATCGCGAAAAGCCTGGAGCTGTTCGCCGCCCGCCGCCGGCTTAGCCAGGCGTTCGAGGCGATCGCCGAGGCGCAGGGGCTGAAGCAGGCCATGGCGGCCGCGACCCAGCCCGGCGTCGCACGCGCGCTGCTGCGCGCCGCCGCGCAGGAAATGCAGCGCTCCGCCGAGGCGCTGTCCGATCGCGACGGGATCAAGGAGCGGATCGCCTCCCACCTCGAGCGCATCGCCGCGGCCTCCGCGCGGGAGATGACGCGCGGCGCCGGCCTTCTGGCCACGATCGGAGCGACCGCGCCCTTCGTGGGATTGTTCGGCACGGTCTGGGGCATCATGAACAGCTTCGTCGGCATCGCGCAGTCGAAGACCAGCAATCTGGCGATCGTCGCGCCCGGCATCGCGGAGGCGCTGCTGGCGACCGCCGTCGGCCTGTTCGCGGCCATTCCCGCCGTGGTGATCTACAACCATTTCTCGCGTCAGGTGAACGGCTACAAGGCCCTGGTTGGCGACGCTGCGGCGGCGATTCTGCGCCTGGTCTCGCGCGACCTGAGCCTCGGCAAAGCCGACCCCGCCGGCGGCCTGCGGGCGGGAGAGTAGCCTGATGTCGATCCGGATCCGCGAGACGGAGGATGATCTGGAGGAAAAGCACGAGATCAACGTCACGCCCTTCATCGACGTGGTGTTGGTGCTGCTGATCATCTTCATGGTGGCGGCGCCGCTCGCGACCGTTGAGGTCGGGGTGGATCTGCCGACCTCGAACGCGCAACCCCAGCCCCGGCCGGAGAGCCCGATCTACCTCACCATCAAGGCCGACCGCACGATCCTGGTGGGCGACTTGGCCGTGCCTGAAGACGCTTTGGAGCAGGCGCTGGACAAGGCGAGCGGCGGCGACAAGGAACAGCGGATCTTCCTGCGCGCGGACAAGACGATCGACTACGGCCATCTGATGCAGGTGATGAACACTCTGCGCGCCGCACGCTATCTGCGGGTCGGGCTGGTCGGCCTGGACGCCAGCGGCGGGCGATGACCGTCGGCAGAATCGAGCCCGGCCCGCCGCGCCCCTTGATTTGGTCGCTGGCGGCGGCGATCGCCCTGCTGGCCCATCTCAGCCTCGCCTGGATCTTGACCAGCGCCCCGCCCCCGCCGAGCGTGACCGCCCCGCCCGCTTTGCTGTTGGACCTCGAGCCAGCAAAGCCCGAACCGCCCAGACCAGAGCCGCCGAAGCTGGAAGCGCAGCCGGCTCCGCCTCCACCGCCTCCGCCGCCTCCGCCCGCCCCGACTCCGATGGAGCCCCCGCCAGCCCCGCCGCCGCCAGTACAGGCCGCGCCGGCGCCAACGCCGCTGAAGCCGCCGCCGGTCGCCCCACGCCCGCCCCCAAATCCGCGGGCAAACGCGGCTCCGACCCCCGCTCCCAATCCGCGCGTCGGCGTGACAGTGGAGAGTTGGCAGGGCATGCTGACCGACCGGCTGGAGCGCGCGAAGCGCTTCCCTGTCGAGTCTCAAGCCCAACAGCTGCGGGCGACGCCGAAAGTGCGGTTCACCATCGATCGCGCCGGACGCGTGCGCGCGGCCGAAATTCAGGTCAGCTCAGGCTCCGCCGCGCTCGACGCCGAAGCCGTGGCGATCGTCCAGCGGGCCGATCCCCTGCCGCCCCCGCCGGCCGACGTCGACGGCGACCTGATCGAGCTCAGCGTCTTCGTCCGTTTCGCCCTCTGCGATCCGACCGCCGCCCCAGCGGCCGTGCGCTGCTTCTGAACCGACCCAGCTAAGCGCCCGTCCGTGGCGATCGGGGCTCCTGAAACAGCGTCAGGATCAGCTCGGCCGTGGCGCCAACGCAGCGGGAACGCTTCAGGTCGCGGTGAATCCCGAGCCAGAGCTCGACGGGAGGTTCGCCGTCCAACTCATCGGCCACACGCGTCAAACCGAGCTCCGTGTCGCCGATCAGACGGGGAAGGACGGCGAGGCCGGCGCCGGCGCGCGCGGCGGCCAACAGCATCGTGGCGCTGGAGCAGCGCAACCGCACGGCGTCGGCCGAAATGCGCTGGGTCAGCCAGCGATGCGGGGCCAGCACCGCTTCGCCGCCGCCAAGCGGCGGAGCCGCGTCGTCATAGGCGACCCAGGGGCAATCGGTGAAGCGGGCGTCGGGATCCAACGCAGCGCCCTTGGCCAGATCCGGCGCTGCGTAGATCGCGAAGGGCAAGGCGCCCATCGGCCGCAGGATGAGCGCGTCGGCGCCGGCATGCTGGCCGACCGGGCCTTCGAACACGCCGATGTCGGCGTCACGGCGCACGAGATCGCCGCCGCCGCGGCGCAGATCGGTCAGCTCCAGCTTTATGCCCGGCAAATCCTCGCGGAACCGATAGGCGCGGGCGGCGATCAGATGATTGACCCAATCATGCGCGGCGACCCGGATGGTGCCGGCGATGGTGTCGGTCAGGCCGGCCACTTGCCGTTCGAACGCCAAAGCCGCCTCCGCCAGGGCGCGCGCCGCGGGCAACAGGGCCGCCCCTCGCCCGGTCGGCTCATGGCCCTGCGGCGTGCGCTCGAACAGGGGATGGCCGCCGCCGGCATGCTCCAGCGACAGGAGACGCCGGCCGATGGTCGGCTGACTGACCTTCAGCTTCGCCGCCGCCGCGCGCAGGCTGCCGGATTCAGCCACCGCCAGAAACACCTTGATGTCGTCCCAATCCATCCCCACGCCTCCTGAAGTGCGATACGAAAATGTATCGCTGTGCGCAAAAAATCTAGTCTAGCGAAAATTCCCGTGCCAGCTACGGTGGCCCGATCAGATCAGGACGCGGGAGACGGGCATGTATTTCGATCAACGGCTTTGGGCCTTCACGGCGGGCTTGCGCGGACGAATCGCGGGCTCCGCGCTGATCGGGCTGTTGGCGTCGCTGATCGGCGTGTTGCGTCTGGCGGCGCTCGGCTGGCTGTTGGGTCTGGCGTTCAAGGGCGCGGGGCTGGCGGAGCTGGCGATCCCGGCGGCGGTCACGGCGGGGATCATCCTCGCGCGCGGCGGGCTGGAATATCTGCGCGCGACCGTGGCGCAGAAGACCGCGAGCGCCGTGCAGATGCGGCTGCGCGCGGCCCTGTTCGATCATCTCACCGCGCTGGGGCCGGCCTTCGTGGGCGGCGCGCGGACGGGGGACGTGACCTCCGCCCTGGTGGACGGCGTGAACCAGCTTGAAGTTTTCTTCGGCCGCTATGTGCCGCAGCTGGTGGTGGCCGCCTGCGCGCCGGTAATTCTATTCGCTGGCGCGCTGTTCCTGGATTGGGCGGTGGCGCTGGTGCTGCTGGTTTTTGCGATCGGCGCGCTGATCCTGCCCTCGGCGTTTCATCGGCGCGAGCATCAGCGCAGCCTGAACCAGAACCGGGCGATGCGCGCCTATTCCGCCGAATTCCTGGATTCGATCCAGGGCCTCGCGACCCTCAAGGCTTTCGGCCAGAGCGCGGCGCAGGGAAACCGGCTGGCGGACAAGGCGCGCGCGCTTTCCGCCGCCACGATGAAGGTGCTGGCGACCAGCACGGCCACGCGCGGCATCACCGATTTCTGCGTGGCCGGCGGCAGCGCGGCGGCCTTATGTCTCGGCGCCTGGCGGGTCTCGCAGGGTCAGATGGGCATGGAGGCGCTTTTGATCCTGCTGATGGCCAGCGTGGAGATGTTCCGCCCCATGCGCGACCTGCGCGAGCTGCTGCATCAGGGCATGCTCGGCCAGGCGGCGGCGACCGGCGTGCGCGCGCTGCTGGACGCGAAGCCTAGCGTGACGCCGGACGGCGCGCCGGCCCCGCTGAAAGCCGAGCTGCAGCCGAGCATCGCGTTCGAGGAGGTCGGCTTCGCCTATCCGGGCGGGCGCGGCGCGGCGCATCAGGGCCTGAACTTCACGGTGGGCGTGGGCGAGCGGGTGGCGGTGGTCGGCCCTTCCGGCGCCGGCAAGACCTCGATCCTACGGCTGCTGCTGCGGCTCTATGATCCGCAATCCGGCCGCGTCACCTTGGGCGGGCAGGATCTGCGCGATCTGCCGCTGGAGACCTTGCGCCGCCATTTCGCGGTCGTCTCGCAGGACACCTATCTGTTCCATGGCACGGTCGCTGACAATTTGCGGCTGGGCAAGCCGGACGCGACCGCTGACGAGCTGCGCGCGGCGGCCGGCGTCGCCAATGCGCTGGATTTCATCGACCGGCTGCCGCAGGGCATGGACACGGTGATCGGGGAGCGCGGCACGCGTCTCTCCGGCGGGCAGCGCCAGCGTATCGCCATCGCCCGCGCCCTGCTGCGCGACGCCCCCATCTTGGTGCTGGATGAAGCGCTGTCCGCCGTGGACGCGGAGAACGAGGCGGTGATCCAGCAGGCGCTGGACCGGTTGATGGTCGGCCGCACCACCCTGATCGTGGCGCATCGCCTGTCCAGCGTGATCGGCGCGGACCGGATCCTGGTGATGGAGGCCGGGCGGATCAAGGAAAGCGGCGGACATCGCGAACTGATCGCGCGCGACGGGCTCTATCGCCGCTTGATGGCGGAGCAGCTGCGCGACGCGGAGGCTCCGGCCTCGGAAGACAAGTTCGACCTGGAGGATCCGGCCCCCGCCGTGGAGAGCAGCTTCGTGGCCAAGGCGCAGATCCAGCGCACCGCCGCCGGCTGGCGCCGGGTGCTGATCGCGCTCGCCGGCTTTGTGGCGCCGTGGAAGGGCTTGCTGGCGACGGTCTGCGCGCTGGGAGTCGGCCGCATCGCCAGCTTCATCGGCGTGGGCGTGCTGGGCGGCCTGATCGTGGCCGGCGTGG
Source organism: Elsteraceae bacterium (assembly GCA_049240905.1). Taxonomy (GTDB): domain Bacteria; phylum Pseudomonadota; class Alphaproteobacteria; order Elsterales; family Elsteraceae; genus JBMLRS01. Next base: position 145 of record JBMLRS010000180.1, on the reverse strand, counting down.
CGCGCGGCGAACCAGTCGGCGATTACATGATCGCGCTGGCGGTGGTGGCGCCGCTGACCGGGCTGCTGCATTGGCTGGAATCCTGGCTGGCGCATGACATGGCCTACCGGATGCTGGCGGAGATGCGGGTCGCGCTCTATCGCAA
>JBMLRS010000179.1:0-4863 GCA_049240905.1 Elsteraceae bacterium | reverse complement strand
TGTCGAACAGGATCTCGGCGTTCGCGAGGCTGCCAGTGAGCACGGAGAGCCGACCGTAAGCGTCCGAACCGACCGGCGCCGCGATCCGCTCCGCGACTTCGCGCTGAAACATCAGGGTGAGGGATTCATATCGCTCGATGGTCTTCAGCCAGCCGACCAGCAGCGGCGTCGCCACATTGTAGGGCAAGTTGGCGACAATCCGGCAAGGCCCCGGCCCCAGCGCCGATGAGTCGAACGCGAGGGCGTCGCCATTGTGCAACGTCAGGCGACCGGCGGACGCGGTGACCAGCGTTTCCAACGCCGCGACGCAGCGGGCGTCCTTCTCGATCGCGATCAGGCTGGCCGCCCCGCAACTGAGCAGCGCGCGCGTGAGCCCGCCCGGCCCAGGCCCGACCTCCAGCGTGGTCCCTCGCGTGAGATCCCCGGCGGAGCGAGCGATCCGATGCGTGAGGTTGAGGTCGAGCAGGAAATGCTGGCCCAGCCGCTTGTCAGCGTCCAATCCAAAGGCGGAGATGACGTCGCGCAGCGGGGGCAGAGCGTCTATCGCAGCGTTCAGACTCGGTGACTCCGGGCCCGTCACATCCGCATGTCGATGAAAGCGCTTTGACGCAGCTCGCGCATGTAACGACGAGCGAACACGTCGAACTTTTCTTCGACCATCCTGTTCGCGATCGCCTCACGGGTCGGCAGCCCGTCAGGGCCTTCCATCGCCGGCTGTTGCGGCTCAGGCGGCTCCGGCATGGGCGCGGCCTGGGCGACGGGCGCCGGCGGCGGCGCTGGACGCGGCGGGGGCGGGGGCGCAGGCGCGGTGGCCACGGCGGCGGGGGAGACGGGTTCTCCGCCTTCGCGTTGGCAGACCATCAGCACGATCACACCGACCGGCAAACGCACGGGATCGGACGGCCTGCCGATCGGCAAGCTGGCGGCGGCGAACTGGATCGAAGGGTTCAACTCAGACACGCGCACGCGCCCAAGATCGATTGGCTGACCCACGCCGAGCTTGGCGCCAAGGCCAGCGAACTCCGTGCAGTTCTTCGCCTCGCGGGTCGCCGCGGCTATTCTCGCCATCAGATCCTGGGCGGTCGCCGGCGGGGTGTTCGGGGCCAGCGGGAACAGATACTGCAGCGTGCGGACGTTCTGCGCGCGGTTGCCATCCGTCAGCGACGCCGTCGCCACAGCTGGGCGCGGCGCAGGCGCGGGCGCTGGAGTCGCGGCGGCCGGGATCGGTTGGCCTTGCGGCGGCGGCGCAGGGCGCGCCTGAGGCGGCGGCCGCGGCGCGCCCGCGATGCGGCGATCGCGCAGCAGCAGGATGTGCAGCGCGCCCGGCGTCTGGATCGGTTCGCTGAGTTCGCCCGGATTCATCCGCTGCAGGCGCGCTTCGAGGATCGGGTCCAACTGGCCGGTGCTGACCCAGCCAAGGTCGCCGCCGACGGCGGCCGAGGCGCTCTGCGACACCTGCCGCGCCAAAGCCTGGAAACTGCCGCCATTGCGCAATTGCTCGGCGATCTGCGCGACGGTCGCCCGCGCGGAAGCCAGGGATTCGGTTTGCTCATCGACGTTCAGCACGATCTCGGCGACCAGATATTCCGGCTTTCCCTTGTTCGCCTGGATCTGGCGCAGAACCTCGTCGATCTCCTCGTCGCTCATCAGAAGCGTCGGCGGGCCCATCTTGCGCAGCACCGCGCGTTGCCAGAGCAACCGCGCGCGGATCTGGGACGCGAGCGTCTCCATCGGGATCTGATTGGCTTCGAACATGCGCTTGAGGCCGCCCCGCGGAAGGCCGTTCACGCGCTCCAGGCCGTCCATCTCGGCCTGGACCTCCTCGTCGGGAACCTTCAACCCGCGCGCCTTGGCCTCCTGGACCTGGAGCTTCTCCTCCACCAGTTGGCGGAGCACGGAGGCGGCGATCTGACGGATGTTTTCCGGGGTCGCCGGCTGGCTCAGGGTCAGCAGCATGAGTTTGCTGCGCGCGAGCAGATCCAGCACGGAAATCGGCTCGTCGTTCACGACGGCGGCGATGCGCACGGCGTCCTGCGCCCGGGCTGGCGCAGGGCCGAGCCAGCCGAGCCAGGCAAGCGTCAGGGCGAGAGCGCCATAGAGGATTCGTCGAGCCATGTTCGTCGCAATGCCGGAGGGAAAGTAGAAATAGTCGCGCAAGCTGCCGCATCCCAGGGTTCGCTGCAACATTCTCCTGTGACGCTGCGTCCGCAAGCGGCTCTTTCGTCGCGCGACAAGGCGGAATAAGGTCTGCGTCTGTTTCCGTTACGAAGGATATGGTGATGAAAATCGGGTTTGCCGAAGCCGACCTCAACAAATCGGGCGCGATCGCCGCCGGATTCTACGAGGGCAAGCAGCTCTCTGCGAGCGCCGCCGCGCTCGACGCGGCCACGGGCGGCGCGTTGACCCGCGCTCTCGCCGCGTCGAAGGCCACGGGAAAGGCCGGCTCTTTGGTGGACGTGCTGGCCCCGGCCGACGTTGAAGCGGAGCGGATCGTTCTGGTCGGTCTGGGCAAGGCTGAAGATCTGACCACCGCCAAGGCGGCGAACTTCGGTGGGGCGGCCTACGCGGCCCTGGCGACCGGCGCGGCCGAGGGCGCGCAGATCCTGGTCGACGCGCCGGCTGGGGGCCCGGACAGCGCGAATTTCGCCGCCCACGTCGCTTATGGCGCGGCCCTGCGCGCCTATCGTTTTGAGCGCTACCTGACGAAGAAGAAGAAGGAAGACCGACCGGCGCTGACCAAGCTGACGATCGGGACCGCCAAGGCGGGCGCGGCCAAGAAGCTCTACGCCGACCTGGAGGCCGTCGCGGAAGGCGTCGCCTTCGCGCGCGACTTGGTGTCGGAGCCGCCGAACGCGATCTATCCCGCCTCCTTCGCTGAAGAACTGAAGGCGCTGACCAAGCTTGGCGTCGAGGTGGAGATCTTCGGCGAGAAGGACCTCAAGAAGCTGGGCATGGGCGCGCTGCTCGGCGTCGGCCTGGGTTCGCATCGCGAGACCCATATGGTCGTGATGCGCTGGTCCGGCGCGAAGGGCGACGCCGCCCCGGTCGCCTTGATCGGCAAGGGCGTGACCTTTGACTCCGGCGGCCTGTCGTTGAAGCCGCCGAAGAGCATGGAGGACATGAAGTGGGACATGGCCGGCGCGGGCGCCGTCGCCGGCGCGATGCGCGCGATCGCCGGCCGCAAGGCCAAGGCGAACGTGGTTGGCCTGGTTGGCCTTGTGGAGAACATGCCGTCCGGCGGCGCGCAGCGTCCGGGCGACATTGTGAAGAGCATGTCCGGCCAGACGATCGAAGTGCTGAACACCGACGCCGAGGGCCGTCTGGTGCTGGCCGACGTGCTCTGGTACGCCCAGGATCGCTTCAAGCCGGTCGCCATGGTCAATCTGGCCACGCTCACCGGCGCGATCATCACCGCGCTCGGGGTTGAGAACGTCGGGCTGTTCTCCAACGACGACGCCTTCACCGAAAAGCTGACCAAGGCCGGTCAGGCGGTGGGCGAGACGATGTGGCGGCTGCCGCTGAGCGACGCGTACGACAAGCTGATCGATTCCGACATCGCCGACATGAAGAACATCGGCGACGGCACGGCCGGCAGCATCATCGGCGCGCAGTTCCTGCAACGCTTCGTCAACGACGTGCCCTGGGCGCATCTCGACATCGCCGGCGTCGCCTGGACCAGGAAGGATTCCCCGACCGTGCCGAAGGGCGCCTCCGGCTGGGGCGTTCGCCTGCTCGACCAGTTGGTCCGCGACAACTACGAAGGCTGATGGCGGAGATCCGCTTTTATCAGTTGCTGCGTACGCCGCTCGAGGGGGCTCTGCCCAAGCTCCTCGAGCGGTTGCGGTCGCTCGACGCGCGCTGCCTCGTCGTGGCGCCGACGCGCGAACGGGTCGAGGCGCTCGACCTGCTGCTTTGGACCTATGACGCGGCGGGATTTCTGCCGCATGGCAGCGCGGCGATCGGGTTCGCCGCGGACCAACCCATCTGGTTGACTCACCTCGACGAGAATCCAAACCAGGCCAACGCCGTGCTGTTGGTCGAGGGGGCCACGATCGCCGCGCCCGACCGATTCGAGCATTGCCTGGACATCTTCGACGGATCGGATCCCGACGCCGTCGCCGCCGCGCGCGAACGCTATCGAGACTGGCGCGCGAAGGGGCATTCGCTGAAATATTTCAAGCAGACCGACCAGGGCTGGAGCGCGGGCTGAAAGCGAGGCAGAGCCCAAGGCCAAGGTTGCGCCTGAGCGGCCTCGCTGCTAAGAGCGCGCGACTTTATCCCGCCGCAGCCGCGGCTCTAGACAGGTAGCCCCATGACCATCGAACGCACTTTCTCGATCCTGAAGCCGGACGCCACGCGCCGCAACCTGACCGGCGCGATCAACGCCCGCTTCGAGCAGGCTGGCCTGCGCATCGTGGCGCAGCGCCGTATCCAGATGACCCGCGCGCAAGCCGAGGCCTTCTACGGCATCCACGCCGCCCGGCCGTTCTTCAAGGATCTGTGCGACTTCATGACCTCGGGCCCGGTCGTGGTTCAGGTGCTGGAAGGCGAGAACGCCATCGCCCGCAACCGCGAGATCATGGGCGCGACCAACCCGGCGAACGCCGAACCCGGCACGATCCGCAAGGATTTCGCTGAGTCGATCGAAGCGAACTCGGTTCACGGCTCGGACTCGGCTGAGAACGCCGCGATCGAGATCGCCTATTTCTTCGCTGGCTCCGACATCGTCGGCTGAGGATGGACGGCGCCGCGCGCTTTCGGGCCGCGGCGCCCCATATCAAGAAAGTTCTTTAAGACTTTCCTGCAACTGGTTAGGGAACCAGGAAAATCAACATTCCCGCGAGCACGACCACGGTCACGACG
>JBMLRS010000178.1:0-8586 GCA_049240905.1 Elsteraceae bacterium | reverse complement strand
CGCAGCGACGCTAAAGCGGCCGAGAATCCTCGTCATCATGGGTCAATTCCTTCTGTTCTGTCCCGGAAACGCCGCCGTTTCACGCTCGACGGTCGTTAGGATGACCTTAGAACGAACTGACCCATTCCGACAACGAAGGTTCGGTTAAATCAGCCCCTCGCGCGGCGCGAAGAGACGGAATCCGCCAGAACGCAGAGGATCTCGAACATCACGGTCGCGCCCATCAAGGCTGTGTTGCCGCTGGGGTCGAACGGCGGCGCCACCTCCACCACGTCGCCGCCGATCAGATGGAGGCCGCGCAGGCCGCGGATCATCGTCAAGGCGTCGACGCTGCTGAAGCCGCCGCATTCCGGCGTGCCTGTGCCGGGCGCGTAAACCGGGTCCAACCCGTCCACGTCAAAGCTGACATAGGTCGGGCCGTCGCCGGCGATCTTGCGCGCCTCGGCGATCACGCCTTTCGGCCCGAGTTCGACATATTCGTCCATGTAGATCACGCGCATGCCGGAATCATGGCTGAACTTCCAGATGTCGCGGTCGTTCACGCCGCCGCGGATGCCGATCTGGATCGTGCGCTTGGGATCCAACAGCCCCTCCTCCACCGCCCGGCGGAAGGGGGAGCCGTGATGGAAGCGCGAGCCCAGATAATCATCCCCGGTGTCGCAATGGGCGTCGAAATGCACCATGCCGACCGGCCGATCCTTAGCTATCGCGCGGAAGATCGGCAGGGTGATGGAGTGATCGCCGCCGACCGACAGCGGGATCACGCCCGCCGCCTGCACCTTCTCGAAGAATTTGCCGATCTCGTCATGCGCCTGCTCCAACTGGAACGGGCGTTCGATCACCGCGTCGCCGAGATCGGCGACCCGCAACAGTTCGTATGGGCAGATCCCCGAGGATTGATTGATCCGGCGCATCAGGCTGGAGGAGTTGCGCACCTCGCGCGGGCCATGGCGCGCGCCCGGCCGATTGGTCACGCCGCCGTCGTAGGGCACGCCGATCATGCCGATGTCGACCGCGCTCCAATCCTCGGCGAAAGGGGCGCGCATGAAGGTTGGAATCCCCGTGTAGCGAGGCTTCGTCATGGTGTCGTTCGGGTACATGGAGGCTCCTGCGACGTCGGAAGGAAACACCCCCAAGCTGGACAGAACCGGGCGTTTTGTCCACCCCACGCACGGCGCGCGGCGCCCTTGGACGCCAAGCCGACCGCAAGGCCCATCTGCGGCGATTATGCAAATTGGATCAACGGCTAAACCGAATCGCCGCGCGCGGCGAAGCTCTTCACTCAATTCCGCGTAATGTTAATGAAGCGTTAAAACGCCTTACAAAAAACGCCTATATGGGCCATCCTTCGATTGCTCAGAAACGCCTGAGGAACAGGCGACCGACCGATGACAAACCCCGCGTCTCTGACCCGACGATCTGCGTTGACCGGCCTCGCGGCCGTCGCGATCGGGCTGCGCCTGTCTACGCCGGCGCGCGCCAACGCGCCCCTTCTGTTCGTGCATGGCGAGGATCGACGGCCGATGAGCTGGATCGGCGGCGACGGCGAACCGGAAGGGCTGAAGATCGAAATCTTGAACCTGGTGCTCGGCGCGGCGGGCGTTCCAGTCCGCCATCAATGCTTGCCCTGGGCGCGCGCGATCCAATCCGTCTACAACGGAGAGGCGGACGGGCTGCTTTCGGTCACCTCGGAAGAGCGCCGGCGATGGATCCGTTTCGCCGAAACCCCGATGATCGAGGACGAGGCGCGCCTCTATTATCGGCGCGACAATCCGCGCGCCGCGCTGATCGCGGCGATCAAGACGGTCGAGGACATGGCCGCCTTCAAAGTGTCGGAGGCGCTGAGCGGCCCTTGGAGCGCGGCGAACACGCCGAACCTGCCGCTGGATCTGGTGCCCAACCAACCGATCGCGTTCAGGAAGATGGTCAATCGTCGGACCGACATCGCGATCATCAACGAGCTCGCCGCCAACGCCTTGACCCGTGCGGAGCCCGCGCTCGGCGAGCTAGCCTATGTCAGGGCTCCGCTCGACTCCCGCTCCCGCTACTTCATCGGCCTGCGCGCCAACGCCCCCAACTGCGACGCGCTGCTCGCGCGTTTCGATCAGGTCGCCCGCGCGCCCGAAATAGCCCAGAGCCTCAGCGCCCTCTGCAAGAAGTATATCTGAGTCATTTTGTTTCGCCGTCTCGCAATTGAGGCTTGCGCGCGCCAAAATCAGGCGTAGGGTCCGCGTCGAAAAGGAGCGAGGACCAAGCCATGACCAAGAAGCCATCCCTGTTCATCGACGGTGAAGCCGGAACGACGGGCCTTGGCATTCGCGACCGCTTGGCCGTGTTCCGCGACATCGAGTTGCGCAGCTTGCCGCCCGCCGATCGCAAAAGCCCGGAGGCGCGGCGCGCGATCATGCAGGACGTCGATCTGGTCGTGCTCTGTCTGCCGGACGCGGCGGCCAAGGAGTCCGTCGCCCTCGCCGGCGAGAACGGCCCGAAGATTCTCGACGCCAGCACGGCGCACCGCACCGACCCCACCTGGACCTACGGCTTCCCGGAGCTGACCCGCGACCATTCGAGCGTGATCGCGCAGTCCCGGCGCGTGTCCAACCCCGGCTGCTACCCGACGGGCGTGATCGCGCTGCTGCGTCCCTTGGTCGACGCAGGGCTGCTGCCCCCGGACTATCCGATCGTCGTCAACTCCGTGAGCGGTTACAGCGGCGGCGGCAAGGGCATGATCGAAGCTTACGAGAAGGCCCAGTCCGAGGGCGGCGCGATCCCCTTCGAGGCTTACGGCCTAAGCCTGGAGCATAAGCATCTGCCGGAGATGCAGGATTATTCTCGCCTGACCCGTCGGCCGATCTTCACGCCGGCCGTGGGCGACTACCGGCAGGGCATGTTGACCACGATCCCTCTGCATCTCGACCTCATGCCGGGCGCGACCGGGAAGGCGCTGCATGCGGCGCTGGCCGAACATTACGCTGGCGCGCCCCTGGTGCAGGTCGTCGACTTTGCGGAGGAGACGCCGAAGGACCTGCGTCTGTCCGCCGACGCCTTCAAGAACACCGATCTGCTGGAGCTGCGCGTGATGTCCAACGCCAAGCTCAATCAGGTCGTGCTCATGGCCCGCCTGGACAATCTCGGCAAAGGCGCCTCCGGCGTCGCGGTGCAGAATATTCGCCTGATGCTGGGGGTTTAAGGCGTCGTCATGCTTTTTCCCTCATGCTGAGCTTGTCGAAGCACGGCCCTTCGACAGGCTCAGGGTGAGGACGTGAGCTGGATTTACCTTACAGCACCTTGTGCTGATGCACGGGAATGCGCTGGCGCACGTCGGTCTGATAGCTGAAGTCCAATTTGGCGGAGACGATGCCCACCTTGTCCTGGGCCATCGCGATGACGTGGCCCCAGGGATCGGCGATCAGGCTATGGCCATAGTTTGAGCGCTGACCGTTCGCATAGCTGCCGGTCTGCCCCGCCGCCAGCACATAGGTCTCGGTCTCGATCGCGCGGGCGCGCAGCAGCACTTCCCAGTGATCCTTGCCGGTCTGGGTGGTGAAGGCGGCGGGCACCACGATGATCTCCGCTCCGCGCTTCGCCAATTGCTGGTAAAGCTCGGGAAAGCGCACGTCGTAGCAGATCGAAAGCCCGACCGTGCGGCCGTCCGCCTTGAAGGTCACGACCTCGTCGCCGCGCCCGACGCTGTTGCTTTCGCGATATTCCTTGCCGTCGGGCGTCACCACGTCGAACAGATGGATCTTGCGGTAGCGCGCCAGCTCGGTCCCGTCGCGGTCGAACACCAGGGTGGTGTTGAAATACTCGTCGCCCGCCTTCTCCAGCAGGCTGCCGCCATGGACGATGATTCCATGCTCGCGGGCCTTGTCCTGCAGCAGGCGATAGATGCGCCCGCCGGGCTCGCCCGGCGCCGGCAATTCTTCGGCCGCCGCGCGCTTGGCCTCACGGCTTTCCGACAGCATCGTGAACATCTCCGGCAGCACCACCATGTCGCAGCGCTCCTCGTCGACGGCCTGATCGATCATCTTGGCCGCGGCGATCAGGTTGGCCTCCAGGTTTTCCTGGGTGTTCATCTGAATCAGGCTGACTTTCATCGAGCGACCTCCGGCCAAGTGACGCCAGAGCGGTACCATCTCGCCGCAGCCGCCGCAATGGACGGCACGCCTCCTGCATTCTCCGGCCGCGCCACATCGGAGAAAGATGATGACCTCACGCAAGCTGACCACGTGGATGGGCGCCGCGCTTCTCGCCCTCGGGGTTTCGCCAATTCTGGCGCCCGCGCAAGCGCAGACTGAAAAGGTGGTGCGCTTCGGCATCTCGATGGCCGACATCCCGCTCACCGCAGGGCAGCCTGATCGCGGCGCGGGCGCCTATAAATTCACAGGCCACACGCTCTACGACCCTCTGGTCGCCTGGAAAATGGACGTCGCCGACCGGCCGGGTGAGTTGATCCCCGGCCTCGCGACTTCCTGGGAAGTCGACAAGGCCGATCCCAAGGTCTGGCGCTTCACCTTGCGCGAAGGCGTGAAGTTCCATGACGGCTCCACCTTCGACGCCGACGCCGCGATCTGGAACCTGGACAAGGTGCTCGCGCGGGAAAGCCCGCAGTTCGACGCCAAGCAAGCCGCCCAGGTGCGGCCGCGCCTGCCGTCGATCGCCAGCTACGCCAAGGTCGATTCCAAGACCATCACGATCACGACCAAGGAGCCGGACGCGCTGTTTCTCTATCAGTTGCCCTGGTTTCTGATCGGCAGCCCGACGCAATGGGAGAAGATGGGCAAGGATTGGGACAAGGTCGCCCTGCAGCCGTCCGGCACCGGCCCGTTCAAGCTCGCGAGCCTGGTTCCGCGTGAGAAGGCGGAGCTGGTGAAGAACCCAGAGTACTGGGACAAGACCCGCGTCCCCACGATCGATCGGCTGGTGTTGATCCCGATCCCGGAAGCGCTGACCCGCACCAACGCGCTGCTGTCCGGTCAGGTTGACCTGATCGAAAGCCCGGCGCCGGACGTGCTGCCGCGTCTCGCCTCCGCCGGCTTCAAGGTCGTGCAGAACGCCACGCCGCATGTCTGGAACTATCATCTCAGCATGCTGCCCGGCTCCCCCTGGACTGATAAGCGCGTCCGCCAGGCCGCCAATCTCGCGATCAACCGCGACGAGATCGTCGGCCTGTTGAATGGGCTCGCCTCGCCCGCGCGCGGCATGGTCGATTCCAAGAGCCCCTGGTTCGGCAAGCCCAGCTTCGAGCTGAAACATGATCCGGCCAAGGCCAAGGCGCTGATGCGGGAAGCGGGCTTCACTCCAGAAAAGCCCTTGGTGACCAAGTTCATCATCGCCTCGGGCGGCACCGGCCAGATGCTCTCCTTGCCGATGAACGAATTCATCCAGCAGAGCTTCGCCGAGATCGGCATCAAGCTGGAGTTCCAGGTCGTGGAGTTGGAGGCGCTCTACACCGCTTGGCGCCAGGGCGCGAAGCATGAAGCGCTGAAGGGGATCACCGCGAACAACGTCGCCTATCTGACCTCAGACCCGCTGTTGGCCTTCGTCCGCTTCTTCGACAGCCGCCAGGCCGCGCCCGTCGGCGTGAACTGGGGCCATTACAGCAATCCCGCCCTGGACAAGCTGTTCGACGAAGCGAAATCCACCTTCGACCTGAAGCGCCAGGACGCGCTGATGGCCGAAGCCCACGCGCTGCTGGTCGAAGATTCCCCGCTGATCTGGGTCGTTCACGACAGCAACCCGCACGCCCTCTCGCCCAAGATCAAGCGCTACGTCCAGGCCCAGCATTGGTTCCAGGACCTCAGCACCCTGGGCGTGGATTAAGGCGCCCCCGCCATCAGGGCGGACACATGGGCGGCCGTGGACTCCGCCAGCGCGCGGAGGTCGTAGCCGCCCTCAAGGGTCGAGACCACGCGCCCGTCGCACGCGCTCTTCGCCACCCGCAGCAATTCGCGGGTGGCGTAAGCGTAATCCGCCTCGCGCAGCTCCATCCCGCCCAGGGGATCGTCGGCGTGGGCGTCGAAGCCGGCGGAGATCATGACCAGATCGGGGCCGAAATCGGCCAACGCCGGCAGGATGATCTCACGAAAAGCATGTCGGAAACCCTCGGAGTCCGAGCCCGCGCGCAAGGGCACGTTCACGATGTTGCCGCAGCCCCGCTCATTGCGGGCGCCCGTCCCTGGGTAGAGCGGATACTGATGCGTTGACGCGAAGAAGAAGCCGGGGTCGTTCTCGAACATCGCCTGGGTGCCGTTGCCGTGGTGCACGTCGAAGTCGATCACCGCCACCCGGTTGAAGCCGTGGACCGCGCGCGCATGGGCCGCGCCGATCGCGACATTGTTGAAAAAGCAGAAGCCCATCGGCAGGCGCGCCTCGGCGTGATGGCCGGGCGGGCGGACCGCGCAGAAGGCGGTCTTGACGTCGCCGGACGCGACCGCGTCCACCGCGGCGCAGGCGGCGCCCGCCGCGCGCAAGGCCGCTTCGCGCGTCCCGGCGGAGGCGACGGTGTCGCCGTCCACCGCGAAGGGACCCTGGCCGCGAGCCGGCAACGCCTTCAGAAACGCTTCGACGAAATCGCGCGGATGCATGCGCGAGAGCTGCTCCACCGTCGCTTCCGGGGCAGGCAGGCGGATCAACTCGTCGAACTCCGGCGCTGCGAGCCGCTCCAGCACCGCGCGGATCCGCGCCGGCCGCTCGGGATGGCCGGGGCCAGGCTCGTGGGTTTCGCAGGCCTGATGCGAAAACAAATAGCTTGTCATGCCCCCTCCCCAGGGATTCTTGTTTGAGGGCTGGACTCTCGGCCCCCGCTCGGCTTTCCGAGTGGTACATCTTGCATTGAAAACGTCAAACGGAACCCGACGACATGACCGGTCAATTGGAAAGCGTGGACTTCATTGTGATTGGCGCGGGCATGGCCGGCGCCTCGACCGCCTGGGGCCTGAGCCGCTATGGCCGCACCGTGCTGTTGGAGCGCGAAAGCCAGCCCGGATATCACAGCACCGGCCGCTCGGCCGCCTTGTTCACCGAAGGCTACGGCAACGCCGCCATGCGCGCGCTGACCCGCGCCGGCCGCAAGTTCTTCGAAGCCCCGCCGGCGGAGTTCACCAGCCCGCCTTTCCTCACCCGCCGCGGCGTCCTGACCTTCGCCGACCCGGAGTCCGAAGCGACCTTCAAGCGGGAATATGAGGATCTGGCGTCGAAACTGCCCAAGACCCGCCTGCTGAAACCGGCGGAAGCGCGCGAGAAGTTTCCGCTGCTGAAGGTGGATCGCAATCCCCTCTCCTTCTTCGAGCCGGACGCGGTCGACCTGGACGTGCATGCGATTCACCAGGGCTTCCTGCGTGGCTTCAAGGCGAACGGCGGCGCGTTGCACACCTATTCCGAGGTGACTGGGATCACGTCGGGCTGGGAAGTCGAGGTGTCGGACGGGCGGCGTTGGCGTGCGCCGATCCTGGCGAACGCCGCCGGCGCCTGGGTCGACGTCGTCGCGGAGATGGCCGGCGTGAAGAAGATCGGCCTTGTGCCGAAGCGCCGCACCGCGATCCTGTTTGATCCGCCCGCCGGCCACCATATCGAGCCCTGGCCGATGGCGAACGACCTCAACGAGACGGTCTATGTGAAGCCGGACGCGGGCAAGCTGTTGGCCTCCCCGGCCGACGAAACCCCGTCCGAGCCGACCGACGCTCAGCCGGAGGAGTTGGACGTCGCGATCGTGATCGACCGCATGGAGACGGAGTTCGACGTCACCGTCGGCCGCCCTTCGCATCGCTGGGCGGGCCTGCGCAGCTTCGTGAAGGACAAGACCATCGTCGCCGGTTTTGCGCCCAACGCGCCCGGCTTCTTCTTCGTCGCCGGCCAAGGCGGCTATGGCATCCAGACCAGCGCCGCGATGAGCGCGGTGGTCAGCGGCCTGATCCGTGACGACAAGCTGCCCGACCATGTCGCCGCCGAGGGCGTGACAAAGGAGGATCTCTCCCCCGGCCGCCCGGCGCTGGCCAAATAACCCGGCGCGACGAGTCACGCCTTCCTGATCAGGAACTCCCAGCGCATCCCGTCGTCGCTGGCGGCGGCCAGCTCATTGCCGGTCGCCTCGCAGAAGGCCGGGAAATCCTTGGCGGCGGCGGGATCGGTCGCGATCACGCGCAGGATCTGGCCGGGGCTCAGCGGCTTCAGCGCCTTCTTGGCGCGCAGCACCGGCAGCGGGCAGATCAGGCCGGTCGCGTCCAGCTCCGCGTCGGGAATCATACTCGCTCCGCGTCGGGGGTCATCCGCGCGAGGCCATCATGGCGGCCAGGAACACGGTCAACCACCCGAGGATGAAGGCCATGCCGCCGACCGGCGTGAGATGCCAGACGGCGTCCGCCACGCCGGCCGCGCGGAAATAGAGCGGCAGGCAGAAGAACACGCAGCCCAGCACCCACAGCGCGCCGGCCAGCGCCAGCACGCGCGGGCTGAAAGCGCCTGGGGCCAGGCTGATCGCCACCAGGGCGACCGCGTGCAGCATCTGATAGCGCGAGGCGGTTTCAACCAGGGCCGGATTCACCAACCCGCCATGGGCCACCATCGCTCCCGCCGCGACGCCCGCCA
>JBMLRS010000177.1:0-6284 GCA_049240905.1 Elsteraceae bacterium | reverse complement strand
GGGTCATGCGATCGGCGTCGGCGCCGGTCTTGAAACCCATCTTCAGCACCAGAGTCGGCAGGATCGCGGTCAGATTGGCGTTGCCGCAGCGTTCGCCCAGGCCGTTCATCGTGCCCTGCACCTGCCGGGCCCCAGCGCGCACGGCGGCGAGACTGTTGGCGACGGCGTTGCCGGTGTCGTCATGGCAATGGATCGCGATGCGCGAGCCGGGGATCACCTCCGTCACCTTGCCGACGATGCGCTCGATCTCATCGGGCAGCGCGCCGCCATTGGTGTCGCACAGCACCAGCCAGCGCGCCCCGCCTTCGGCCGCAGCCTTCAGGCAATCCATCGCGTAGACCGGATTGGCCTTGTAGCCGTCGAAGAAATGCTCGGCGTCGAACAGCGCCTCGCGGCCTTCGGACACCAAGTGACCGATCGAGCTGCCGATCATGTCGATGTTCTCTGTCCGCGGAATGCCAAGGGCGACGTCGACCTGGAAATCCCAGCTCTTGCCGACCAGACAGATCGCCTTGGCCCCGCTGCTGAGCAGCGCGGTCAGGCCCGGATCATTGCTGGCGCTGCGGCCGGACCGCCGGGTCATGCCGAAGGCGGTGAAGGTCGCGTGGCTGAATTTGGGCGCGTCGCGGAAGAAGGCGTCGTCGGTCGGGTTGGCGCCCGGCCAGCCGCCTTCGACATAGTCGATGCCCAGACGGTCGAGCGCCCGGGCGATCGCCTGCTTGTCGGCGACGGAGAAATCGACGCCCTGGGTCTGCGCGCCGTCGCGCAGGGTGGTGTCGAACAGATAAACGCGGCGATCATCGCTCATGACGGGGCTCCGACACGCCGCCAGCTCGTCCCGCCAGCGGCGTCCTCCAGCACCACCCCGGCCGCCGCGAGCTCGTCGCGGATACGGTCGGCGGCGGCGAAATCCTTGCTTTTCCGCGCGGCCAATCGGGCTGCGATCAACGCGTCGATCTCAGCGGCGCTTGGCCCGCCCTCGGCCTCGCCGGTAAGCCAGGCCTCGGGATCGCTGCCCAAGAGCCCCAACAACGCGCCGGAAGCCAGAATCGCGCCCTTCAGCTTGGCCTGCTCCGCCTCATCGACCGACTTGTTCAGATCGGTCACCAAGGCGTGCAGCCCCGCCAACGCCAGCGGCGTGTTGAGGTCGTCCACCAGCGCGTCCATCACCGCGACCGGCTTGGCCGAAGGATCGGCCTCCACGCCCTTCACCCGGCGCAGCGCCAGATAGAATCGATCGAGCGTCGCCCGCGCCTGGGCCAGACCGGCGTCGGTCCAATCCAGCGGCTGACGGTAATGGCCGGTCAGCATATAAAGCCGGATCGCCTCCCCCGGCGCCTGGACCAACACGTCACGCACGGTTTTGAAGTTGCCCAGGCTCTTGGACATCTTCTCGCCGTCGACCGTCAGCATGCCGTTATGCAGCCAGTAGCGCGCCAACGGGGCGTCATGCGCGCAGACGCTCTGTGCGATCTCATTCTCATGATGGGGAAAGGTGAGATCATTGCCGCCGCCATGGATGTCGATCGTCGCCCCCAAGGTCTTGGCGATCATGGCCGAGCATTCGATATGCCAGCCCGGCCGGCCGCGGCCCCAGGGGCTGTCCCAGCCCGGAATATCCGGCGTGGACGGCTTCCACAGCACAAAATCGCCGGGGTACCGCTTGTAAGGCGCCACTTCGATCCGGGCGCCGTCGATCATCTCCTCGGTCGAACGACCGGACAACGCGCCATAATCCGGCATCGACGGCACGTCGAACAGCACATGGCCCTCCGCCTCATAGGCGTGCCCCTTGGCGATCAGCGTCTCGATCATGCTGACGATGTCGTCGATATGCTCGGTCACCCTCGGCGCCAACGACGGATCATCGACGCCGAGGGCGCGCATGTCCTCGAGATAGGCCTGCTCCGTGCGGCGCGTCAGATGGTCGATGGTTTCGCCATTGTCGGCCGCGGCGCGGATGATCTTGTCCTCGACGTCGGTGATGTTCCGGACGTAGGTGACTCTCGGAAAGCATTGCTTCAGCACGCGGAACAGCACGTCGAACACCACCGCTGAGCGGGCGTTGCCGATATGCGGCAGGTCGTAGACGGTGGGGCCGCAGACGTAGAGGCTGACTTGCCCAGGAACCAGCGGCTCGAACTTTTCCTTCCGGCGCTTGGCCGTATTGTAAAACGTCAACGTCATTTCAGAACTTTCAGGCGGCCTTGCCTGCGAGCCGTGCGGCGGCTTTTGGTCGACCGATCAGGGGCAGCAGGCGGGCGAGTTCGGGACCATGCTCCAACCCCGTCAAGGCGAGGCGCAGGGGCATGAAGAGTTTCCGGCCTTTAGCGCCGGTGCGCTCCGATACAACAGATGTCCATGCCCGCCAGGTCTCCTGATCCCAAGGCTCGGGCGGCAAGGCGTCCAACGCCGCCGCCAGGAATTCCGGCTCCGCCGCCACTGGCGATATCACGGAATGGCAGATGTCCCACCACCCCTGCGCTTCGGAGAGACTGGCAAGATTGCCTCTCACCGCAAGCCAGAACGCTTCATCGGCGCCAGCCGGAAGCCGACTCGCAACCGATTTATACTCCATTGCGTGCAGCCGCGCAGCATTGATTCGCGCCAGATCCGCCGGATCGAACCGCGGCGCGCCGCGTCCGAAGCCGCCAAGATCAAACTCCGCGGCCAAGGCCGCCAGGTCCGCGTCGACGCGCGGGGCGTGATTGGTGCCGAGCGCGGCCAGATAAGCCAACAGCGCCTGAGGCTCGATCCCCTGCTCGCGCAAGGTTGCGAGGCCCAAGCTGCCGAGGCGCTTGGACAGGCCCTGCCCCGCCGCGTCCACCAGCAGCGAGAAATGGCCGAAGTGCGGAACGCGCGCGCCAACCGCTTCGAACAGATCGATCTGCACCGCCGTGTTGGCGACGTGATCCTCGCCGCGGATCACATGGGTGATGCCCAGGTCGGAATCATCCACGACGCTGGCGAAGCCATAGAGCGGCTCCCCGTCCGCCTTCACGATGACGGGATCGCTGAGATTGCCGGGGGAGAATCTCTTCTCGCCCTGCACCATGTCGGTCCAGAGCACCGGCTTGTCGGCCAGCTTGAAGCGCCAGTACGGCGCTTTCCCTTCGCCCTGCAGGCGGGCGTGATCATCCTCGGTCAGCGCCATCGCCGCCCGGTCATAAACAGGCGGCCGACCGCGCGCGAGCTGGCGCTTGCGTTTGGCGTCCAGTTCCTCCGGCGTCTCATAGCAGGCGTAGACTCGGCCCTGCGCCTTGAGCTGATCGAACACCTCGCGGTAACGCGCGAAGCGATCTGACTGCCTGACGGTGCGGTCGGGAACCAATCCCAGCCAGGCCAGATCCGCCACGATGCCGTCGGCGTATTCCTGCGTGGAGCGCGCGCGATCCGTGTCGTCCAAGCGCAGCAGCACCGCGCCGCCCATGCGTTTGGCGAACAGCCAATTCAACACGGCGCCGCGCGCGTTGCCGACATGCAGCAATCCCGTGGGGCTGGGCGCAAAACGAACGGCGATGTCGGACACGGAATGACCCTGCTTGGGGGATGGTGAAAGAGTCGGGGAAAGTGACGAGGCTCGGGGCCGCTGTCAATTGAGCTGGAGCGCGTCAGGCCGCTTCGTCGGCCTGTTCCAGATAATCCTCGATCCGCACTTCGTCGATCTGGCCAGGGTCGATGAAGCGTTCGGCGTAGGCGAGATAGACGCCGGAACGCAGGAAAAGCTCGAAAATCTCCGCGTCGATATGCTGCTGCTTGGCCATGACCGACATGATGCGGATCGCCTCGGACAGGGGCTTGCTCTTCTTGTAGGGGCGGTCGCCGGCGGTCAGCGCCTCGAAGATGTCGGCGACCGCCATCATGCGGGCGACCGGGCTCATGTCTTCGCGCTTCAAGCGCTTGGGGTAGCCCTGCCCGTCCATGCGCTCGTGATGCCCGCCGGCGATCTCCGGCACCTGGCGCAGGTGGCGGGGATAGGGCAGCGCGGTCAACATGATGATGGTCTGGATGATGTGGTCGTTGATCACATAGCGCTCTTCGTCGGTCAAAGTACCACGTGAAATCAACAGGTTATGCAGCTCTCCGCGATTGTGCAGGAACTCCGGCTGCTCGATCTTGAAGCCCCAGCGATTGTTGCGCGGCAGACGCGCCTCGGCCTCGCGCGGCAGGATGTGATGCGGCTTGTCGGCGAGCAGGAATTCCTCGGTCGGCAGTTCCGGCCGTTCGAACGCCAACAGGCGCTGCAGCTCCGCATGGGCCAGGCCCAACCTGTCGTCGAGCGTGCGGACCCACTTGCGTTGGGCGATTTCGCGCAGCCGCGCCATATCCTCCGGCGACATGAACTCGCCGCCCTCGTTACAGGCCGCGACGAAGCGGAAATCGGCGTCCAGCTTCTGATGCTCCAGCGCCATCGCGGCGCGCGCGGCCTCGGGATCGGCGCCGCCCTGGATCTGCTTCAGGCAGGTGATCTCCGCGTCGCGCTTCAGCACTTCGAAACGCATCCGAATTTCATGGATGCGGTTATAGATGGTCTCAAGCTTCACCGACTTGTCGATCACATATTCCGGCGAGGTGATCTTGCCGCAATCATGCAGATAGGAGGCGACATGGACCGCCTCCCAATCATCGTCGGACAGGGTGAAGCTCTCATAGGGGCCTTCTTTCGCGTCGACCGCCGCGCGCGCCAGCATCTTGGTGAGTTCCGGAACCCGCGCGCAGTGACCGCCGGTGTGCGGGCTTTTTGAATCGATCGCCGCCGCCATCAGCTCGATGAAGGCGTCGAACAGTTCGGCCTGAGAAGCGACGAGCTGGCGCGTCTCCAGGGACACAGCGGCGACCCCGGTCAGCGCGCTGACCAGTTCCTCCGCCCCGTCGCTGCTGCGCTCGCAATCCAGGAACAGGATCGCGCCGATCACGTCGCCCTTGAAGGCGCGCAAGGCGCAGACCCGCGCCTGCTCGTAGCTGCCCGCCTGATGCGCAATCTGGCCGACGCCGGCGACTCCCAGCTCCTCCGCCGCGACCCGCCCGCCCAGCACTTCATGCCCGCCGCGCTTCAAGGCGGCGGCCACCAGGGCTGGAACCTGCCCCGGTTCGGGATCCGCCGCTAGAATGATCCGCTCCCCGTCCTTCACCGCCGCGACGGTCAGATCGTCATGCTGCGGCGGGATGATGTAGAGCACCGCCTTCTTCGCCCGCAGCACCGCCGACAGCTCGTTCAAGAGCACCGGCAGCAGGTCCTTCACGTCCTTCTCCAGCGTGATGGCGTTCACCATCCGGATGAAACTGGCGTATGTCGCCTGGAGCGTGGAGAAGGAGCGATTGAGCGTGTTGATCTCCTTGATGCGCGAGAATTTCCGGAAAGTCGCCGTGAAGTCGAAGCGGCGGATCTGATCGGCCGCGTTGCTGACGCGAGTGACGGACCGACTGATCGAGAAGGACAGAACGATCGTCAGGATCGTCGCGATCGCCAACAGCGCGCCCCAAACCCGGAACATCTCGTCGCGCACGGAGATCGTGTCCGCCAGCAGCTCGCGCTCGGGCATGGCGACCAGCATGGTCAAGGGCGCGTTGCCCCGCATCTCGACCGGAACGGCGCGACCCAGCCAACGCTGGTCGCCGATCTGGTAGCGGAGATTCTGTCCCGTCGTCTCCGCGCCGCGGGTAAGGCGTCCAAGTTCGCGCAGCTCCGCGACCGGGAAGGCGTCGACGCCAAGCATGCGCACATCGTCCATGGGGGTCTTGGCGGCGAAGGACTCCGGTTTCTCATAGGCGATGATCTGGCCATTGCCGTTGATCAGGGCGACCTGCGACCCAGGCGTCGGCTTGCGTCGGACGACGATGCGGGTCAACGCCTCCAGATTGATGTCGGCGGCGACCACGGCCTCCCCGATCGCGCTGCGCCGCGCCAGGGTGATCCCGATCTTCCTGGTCGTTTGAAAGACATACAGATCGGTCCGGATCAAACCATCGCCGATCGTCGCCAGAACATACCAAACCCGCTGGCGAGGATCGAACAGCAGGGCCGCGGCGTCCGCCGCCGCTTCGCCGACGATCCGCCCGTCCTTGTCCAGATGCACGAACAAGCTGGTCATCGCCCCGCCGTCGCTGTCGATGCTCTGGACGACATAGACGACCTCAGGACCGACGCGAAACAGCGCGCGCTCTCCGTCGTCCGCCAGGCGGCGAACCAGAAAGAACTCCCCGTTCTCATAGCCAACATAGAAGGCGGCCGCCGCATCGTTCGAGCGCAGCGCTTCATGGAAGGCGGACACGCCTTCCAGCCG
>JBMLRS010000176.1:0-1465 GCA_049240905.1 Elsteraceae bacterium | reverse complement strand
GATCCTGGCCTTGAGTCTGGAGCTGCTGGTCGGAACCACCGGGCTGGTCTGCTTCGGGCAGGCGGCGTTCTTCGGGATCGGCGCTTACGCCACGGTGCTGCTGTCCCCGCAATATGACGCCGCGGCGGCGGTCTGGCTGCTGCCGGCCTGCGTCGCGGCGGCGGCGCTCTACGCGCTTGTCGTCGGCGCGCTCTGCCTGCGCACCAAGGGGGCCTATTTCATCATGGTGACCCTGGCCTTCGCGCAGATGGCCTATTACGTCGCGCATGACACGCCGCTGGGCGGCGGGGCTGACGGGATCTACCTCTACGTCAAGCCGTCCCTGCCGTTCGGCCTGGACTTCGACAAGCCGTTGACGCTCTACGGCGCGACCTTCCTGGCCCTGGCGCTGACCTTCGGCTTTCTCGCGACGCTGCTGCGCTCCTCCTTCGGCCGCGCGCTGGCCGGCATCCGCGTGAACGAGCAGCGCATGCGCGCCACGGGCTTCTCGACATACCCCTACAAGCTCGCCGCCTTTGTGCTGTCCGGCGCGATCGCGGGCCTGGCCGGCTTCCTGTTCGCGGTGAAGGACGGCTATGTGAACCCGGAGATGATGAGCTGGCATCTGTCCGGCGCGGTGCTGATCATGATCATTCTCGGCGGGCTGGGCCGGCTGCGCGGCGCGCTGATCGGGGCCTTCGCCTTCGCGCTGCTGCAGGAGCTGTTCAAGTCCGACGCGATCTTCGGCGATCTGGCCAAGCATTGGCAGTTGGGAATGGGCTTCACCATCATCGCCAGCGTGGCCCTGCTGCCGCAGGGCCTGGTCGCCGCCCCTGCGCTCCTGCGCCGGAAGCGAGCCCATGAACCAGCCTGACGTGCTGCTGCGCGGGCGCGAGATCACCCGACGCTGGGGCGGGCTGGTCGCGGTCGACCGCGTCTCGCTGGATCTGGAGCGCGGGGCGATCCACGCCGTGATCGGCACCAACGGCGCAGGCAAATCCACCCTGATCAACATCCTGTCCGGCGAGATCCCGCCCTCTTCGGGGATGGTGGAGCTGATGGGCCAGGACGTAACGCGCTGGAGCCAGCCGCGCCGCGCCCGCGCCGGCCTCGGCCGCAGCTATCAGCGCAACACGATCTATCCCAGCTTCACGGTGTTCGAGAATTGCCGGCTCGCGGCTCAGGCCCAACGCCAGCAGGCCTGGCGCTGGTGGCGCGCGGCGGAAAGCTGCGCGGACAGCGTCGCGGCGGCGCAGGACGCGATCGAGCGGGTCGGGCTGCAGGATCAGGCGCGCGCGATCGCCGGCGCGCTGCCCCATGGCCAGAAGCGTCAGCTAGAGATCGCGATGTGCCTCGCCGCCAATCCGGAAGTGCTGCTGCTCGACGAGCCCCTGGCCGGCATGGGGGCGGAGGAGACGGAGCGGATGCTGGTCCTGCTCGCCGCGCTCAAGCCCGGCCACGCCATTCTGCTGGTCGAGCATGACAT
>JBMLRS010000175.1:0-5067 GCA_049240905.1 Elsteraceae bacterium | reverse complement strand
GTCGCGCTCTTTCAGCGGCTTCAGGCTGATGAACAGGCGGCCGCGATTGATCGACGCGTTGAAGCCGGAGGTCCCGACCGAAGAACCGACGCCGGCCACCGCCGGATCCTGCCGCACGATCGCCGCCACCTTCTGCTGCAACTCAACCATCGCCGGGAAGGAGATGTCGGTCGCCGCCTCCGTGCTGCCGAACAGGAGGCCGGAATCGTCCGCCGGGAACAGGCCCTTGGGCATCTTCACATAAAGGATCACCGTCGCCGCGATCGTCGCCACCATCACGATCAAGGTGACCCACTGGAAACGCAGCACTACGCGCAGGCTGTCGGCGTAGCAGGCGATCACCCAATCCAGAAAGCCTTCGACCAGCCGGTCGAAGCGGGTCAGCCGATTGTCGGGCGCGGACTTGACCAGATGCGCGCAGATCATCGGGGTCACGGTCAGCGACACGAAGGTGGAGACCGCGATCGCCACCGCCAAGGTCACGGAGAATTCGCGGAAGAACCGCCCCACGATGCCGCCCATGAACAGCAGCGGAATGAAGGCCGCCATCAGCGACACGCTGATGGAGATCACCGTGAAGCCGATCTGCCGGGCGCCGTCGATCGCCGCCTGCATCGGCGGCAGTTTGGCCTCCAGATTCCGATAGATGTTCTCGATCATCACGATCGCGTCATCCACCACGAAGCCGATCGAGATGATGATCGCCATCAGCGACAGGTTGTTGATGGAATAGCCCAGCGCCCACATCGCCGCGCAAGTGCCGGCGATCGAAAGCGGCACCGTCACTCCCGCCGCCACCATCACCGCCGGGCGGCGCAGGAACACGAACACCACCATCATCACCAGCAGCACGGTCAGAGCCAAGGTCAGCTGCATGTCGCGCAGGCTTGCGCGGATCGTGTTGGTCCGGTCGGTGACGACGGAGATCTCCAATCCCGCGGGAATCCAGCGCTGCAGCTCCGGCAGCGCCTCTTTGATCTTCTCCACCGTCTCAATGACGTTGCCGTCCGCCTGCTTGGTGATGATCAGCAGCACCGATGGCTCGCCGTCGAACCAGGCGGCGGAGCGCGTGTTGCGCACGCTGCGCGTGATCGTCGCCACCTGACCCAGCAGCACCGCCGCGCCGTTCGAGCGCTTGACCACGAGCGTCTCGTAGTCGCGCGGCGTCAGCATCTGCGGGTTGACCGCCAGGGTCGCCGCCTGACGCTCCCCCTCCAGCGCGCCGACCGGAGTCAGCGCGTTGGCGTTGGCGATGGTCTGACGCACGGCCTCGAGGCTGACGCCCATGGCGGCCAGCCGCTCCGGATTGACGCGCACCCGGATCGCCGGCTGCTCCGCCCCCGCCACGCTCACTTCGCCCACGCCTCGGATCTGCGAGAGGCGTTGCGCCAGAACCGTGTCGGCCGCGTCGTACAGCGCGCTGGCCGGCAGCGTCTTCGAGGTCAGCGCCAGAATGATGATCGGCGCGGCCGAGGGGTTCACCTTGCGGAAGCTGGGTTGGCTTGGCAAATCGCTGGGCAGGTCTGTCGCCGCCGCGTTCAAGGCCGCCTGCACGTCGCGCGCCGCGCCGTCGATGTTGCGGGACAGATCGAACTGCACCGTGATCGAGGCGACGCCGAGGGAGGAGGTTGAGGTGATCTCCGTGACGCCTGAGATCTCGCCCAGCCGCCGCTCCAGCGCCGCGGCGACTGTGGCCGCCATGGTTTGCGGGTCGGCTCCCGGGCGCGAGGCGTTCACCCGGACGGTCGGCAGATCGACGGTCGGCAGGTTGGCGACCGGCAATTGGAAATAGGCGGCCAACCCCATCAGCACCAGCCCGACCGACAGCAGGGTCGTGCCGATCGGACGGCGGATGAAGGGTTCGGAGAAGCTCATCCCTGGTCCCGTCGGCGCAGCCGGTCCAGGGTCAGATAGACGACCGGGGTGGTGTAGAGCGTGATCAACTGGCTCAAGAGCAGGCCGCCGATGATGGTCACGCCCAGCGGATTGCGCAGCTCCGCCCCCACTCCGCTCTCCAGCGCCAACGGCAAGGCCCCAAAAAGGGCCGCCAGGGTGGTCATCATGATCGGGCGGAAGCGCAGCAGGGAGGCTTGCAGAATCGCCTCCCGCGGGCTCATTCCCTGCTCGCGTTCGGCCACCAGGGCGAAGTCGATGATCATGATCGCGTTCTTCTTCACGATGCCCATCAGCAGAATGATGCCGATCAGCGCGATCAAAGACAAATCCATCCCCACCAGCATCAAGGCCAGCAGCGCCCCGACCCCCGCCGAAGGCAGGGTGGACAGGATCGTGATCGGGTGGATCGCGCTCTCATACAGGATGCCCAGCACGATGTAGATCGCGATCACCGCCGCCAGGATCAGCCAGGGCTGGCCCTTCAGCGAGCTTGCGAACTCCTCCGCGTCGCCGGCGTAGGAGCCGGTCACCAGGGGCGGCAGGCCGATGTCGGCCTGGGCCTGGGTCACGATCCGCACCGCGTCGCTGAGCGCGACCCCATCGGCCAGATTGAAGCTGATCGTCACCGCCGGAAACTGGTTCTGATGGCCGATCGTCAGCGGCGCCGTGGTCTGCTTCAACTGCGCGAAGGTCGACAACGGAACCTGCGCGCCCGCGTTGGTCGAAACATAAAGCCGCGCCAGCGCGCTCAGATCCTCCTGATAGATCGGCGCCGCCTCCAGGATCACGCGATACTGGTTGGCCTGTCCGTAGATCGTGGAGATCTGCCGTTGGCTGAAGGCGCTGTTCAGCGTGTCGTTGACGGTCTGGACGGAGACGCCGAGACGCCCCGCCATCTCTCGATCGACGTCCACCAGAATGCGCAGCCCGCCTTCCTGAGCGTCCGAGCTGACGTCGCGCAGCGTCGGTTCGCGCCGCAGTCGGTCCAGCAGCTTCTTGGACCATTCCAGCGCCATGTCGGAATTGGCGGCGGTCAGGGTGTACTGATATTGGCCTTGGCTTTCGCGCGTAGTGATCTGGATGTCCTGCGCGGCCTGGAAGATCGCGGTCATGAAGGGATCGCCGGCCACCGCCCGCTCCAGACGGCCGATGATCGCCTCCACGCTGGCCGCCCGCTCGGTCTTCGGTTTCAGCGTGATGGTCAGCTTGCCGGTGTTGGTGGAGCCGTTGACCGTGCCGACGCCCACCACCGAGATCACGCCCGCCACGTCCGGGTCCGCCGCGATCTTGTCGGCCATCGCCTGTTGGCGTCGTGTCATCTCCGCGAAGGAGACGCTGGGCTCGCCTTGGGTCGAGGCGGTGATCAAGGCGGTGTCCTGCGCCGGCAGGAAGCCTTTCGGCACGATCACGTAAAGCCAGACCGTCAGCGCCAGGGTCAGCGCCGTCGCGGTCAACACCATCACCTCATGCGACAGCACCCATTCCAGGCTGCGCCGATAGGCGGCCGAGGCGTTCTCCGACATCTGGGCGAGACGGCCCTTCGGTCGATCGCCGGCCGGCCGCGTCGCCTTCAGCAAATGGCCGCACATCATCGGGGTCAGCGTCAGCGACACGATGGCGGACACCACCACCGCGATCGTCAGAGTCAGCGCGAATTCTCGGAACATGCGGCCCACGAGGCCGGTCATGAACAGGAGCGGGATGAACACGGCGATCAGTGAGAAAGTCAGCGACACGATGGTGAAGCCGATCTCCCGCGCGCCCTTCAGCGCCGCCTTCATCGGGCTTTCGCCTTCCTCAACATGGCGCACGCTGTTCTCGATCATCACGATCGCGTCGTCGACGATGAAGCCTGTGCCGATGGTCAGCGCCATCAGCGACAGATTGTCGAGGCTGAAGCCGCACAGCTTCATCACCCCGAACGAGGCGACGATCGACAGCGGCAGCGCCGCGCCGGCGATCAGGGTCGCCCGCACCGTGCGCAGGAACAGCAGCACCACCAGCACCACCAGAACGGCGGACAGGATCAGCGTGAACTGCACGTCGCGGATCGAGGCGCTGATCGTCGTGGTCCGGTCATGCACCACGCTCAAAGACACCCCGGTCGGCACGGAGGCGCGCAGCCGCTCAAGCTCCGCCCGCACCCGCTTGACCGTGGCCACGACGTTGGCGCCGGGCTGACGCTGCACTTCGATCACCACCGCGGGCACGCCGTTCAGCCAAGCCCCGGTCTTCGCGTTCTCCAACCCCTCCACCACGGTCGCCACGTCGCGCAGCAGCAGCGGCGCGCCGTTGCGATAGGCGATCACCACGTCGCGGTAGCCTTCGGCGGCGGTCAGCTGATCGTTGGCGGCGATGGTGTAGGATTGCCGGGCGCCGTCCAGCGCGCCTTTCGGCCCGGCGACGTTGCTACCGACGATCGCGAGCCGCAGATCCTCCAGGCCCACGCCATAGTTGGCGAGGCGGGAGAGATCGGCCTGGATCCGCACCGCCGGCTTCACCCCGCCCTGGATTCCGACATGGCCGACCCCGCTCAGCTGGCTCAGGCGCTGGGCGATCTGGGTGTCCGCCAGATCGGACATCTGGCGAACCGAATAGCTCGCCGAGGTCAGGGCCAGGGTCAGGATCGGCGCGTCGGCCGGGTTCACTTTCGAGTAGACCGGGGGGTAGGGCAGGTTGCGCGGCAGGGTGGAGGCGGCGGCGTTGATCGCGGCCTGCACGTCCTGCGCGGCGGCGTCGATGTCTCGGTTCAGCTCGAACTGCAAGGTGACTTGCGACAGGCCATAGGCGCTGGAGGAGGTCATCAAGGTCAATGATGGGATCTGGCCCAGCTGACGTTCCAGCGGAGCCGTGACCAGCGCCGCCATGGTGTCTGGATTGGCGCCGGGCAGCTGGGTCGTCACCTGGATGGTCGGGAAATCGACCTGCGGCAGGGAGGAGACCGGCAGGGCGAAATAACCCAGCATCCCGCCCAGCAGCGTCGCCACCGCGAGCAGCGAGGTTGCGACCGGGCGATGGATGAAGAGGCTGGAGAGGTTCATGGAGCGGGCGCGGATGAGCCGTCTCTGCGGGCCTGACCGCCCCCTTGTCCGCCGCCTTGTCCCCGCCCGGCGCCGGCGCCCTCGCGGCCTGGCTGGGGGCCTGCCTGCCGGATCGGCGCGCCAGCCCCGG
>JBMLRS010000174.1:0-1087 GCA_049240905.1 Elsteraceae bacterium | reverse complement strand
ATCAGAGCGCGGCCTTCTACGCGGTCGCGCCAAGCCGGCCGGGGGTGGCCAGCGCCAGGATGCTGCAGGGCAAGGAGCTGAGCTACAACAACATCAACGACACCGACGCCGCCTTCGAGCTGGCGGCGGAGTTCGCCGAGCCGGCGGTCGTGATCGTGAAGCACGCCAACCCCTGCGGCGTCGCCCTGTCAGGCACGATCGAAGGCGCGTTCCGGGACGCGCTGGCCGCCGATCCGGTCAGCGCCTTCGGCGGGATCGTCGCCGCCAACCGCAAGATCGACGCCGCCACCGCGCGCGCGATCGCCGAGCTGTTCGCCGAAGTGGTGATCGCGCCTGACTATGACGCCGACGCGCTGGAGATCCTTGCGCAGAAAAAAGCGCTGCGCGTGCTGGCGACCGGCTCCATGCCCGATCCGGCGGAGCCCGGCCAGACCGTGCGCTCCGTCGCGGGCGGGCTGCTGGTCCAAAGCCGCGATTCGGCGGCGCCGACCGCCGATCACCTGACCCCGGTCACCAAGCGCGCGCCCAGCGCGGCCGAGACGGCGGATCTGCTGATCGCCGCCAAGATCGCCAAGCATGTGAAGTCCAACGCCATCGTCTTGGTGCGCGGCGGGCGCAGCGTCGGCATCGGCGGCGGCCAGACCAGCCGGGTCGACGCCGCCCGTCAGGCCGTGGAGCGCGCCGCCGTCTTCGCGCGCGACGCCGGCGAGGCGCAGAGCCGCGCGGTCGGCGCAGTGGTGGCCGGCGACGCCTTCTTCCCCTTCGCGGACGGGCTGCAGCTCTGCCTGGAGGCCGGCGTCACCGCCGCGATCACCCCCGGCGGCTCCAAGCGCGACGCGGAAGTGATCGAGGCCGCCGACAAAGCGAACGCCGCCATGGTGTTCAGCGGCCTGCGCGGCTTCAGGCATTAGGGATATCAAGCACTTACCCTCGCCCGAATCTGTCGAAGCACGACCCTTCGACAGGCTCAGGGTGAGGAAGGTTGAACGGGTCCGTCTCCCTTCCCCTCATGCTGAGCGTGTCGAAGCACGGCCCTTCGACAGGCTCAGGGTGAGGAAGGTTGAACGGGTCCGTCTCCCTTCCCCTC
>JBMLRS010000173.1:0-1065 GCA_049240905.1 Elsteraceae bacterium | reverse complement strand
CGGCCAACCTCGCCCGGGTGCGCAGCGCCTCCAGCGCCACGCCCAGGGACTTGGCGGCTTCGGCCTCGAACCGATCGCGCTGCCCTCCCAGAAGCAGGCGCAGCAGCGCGCCGGGTGTGGGGGCGCCGAACACGGCGGCGCGGATATCGTCCACCGCCGGCGCCCCCAGCGCATAGCCCGACTTGAGCGAGGCCCGGGCGGCTGCATCGGCGGCTTCGCGCGCCGCGATCGCTGCGTCGAGGTCATAGAGCTTCACGATCCGGTCACGCAGTTCCGCGCCGGCTGCGGCATAGGCCTGGGCGACGATGTCGGAGGGCAGATCCAGCCGCTCCACGAAGGCGGCGAGCGCGTCGGGATCGTTACGTGAGGCCCTGACGGCGGCTTCCAGCGTGTCCCGGTCGAGGAAGGCTTCCAGATTGCGCGCCAGGGACTGGAGCGGCGCGCTATCGGCCCTATCGATCAGCACGCGCGCGACGGACGAGGACAGGCCCCGACGGGCCGCGACGGCGCGGCGGTGCGGCGTCTGTCCGCTGTGAATGATCTCGATCAGGGCGGCGTCGTCGAGAACAGGAGAGCGCGAGATCACCTTCTCGGCCACTGGTGCTTCATCCAGCGCCAGATGCAGGATCAGCGCACGCGGCGCCCAGTCGGCGTCGGCCACCCGCTCGGCGAAGAGCTCGCGCACATCCAGCCTCGCTTTGGCCAGAAGCTGGGTGGCGACCTCCACGAACAGGTCGCGCTCGTTCGGCTTGGCGACGGCGGCTTCGCGCTCGTAGGCGGCGGCGGTGGACAGCAGCAATTGGGCGCGCGCCGGATCGGAACCATCGCGCGCCAGCGCGACAAGTTCGTTCAAGGCGAATCCTGGCGGAGGAGGAGATTTCGACGCCATGCCCTCAGGGTTAACGCGCTTCCGTAAACAGCGTCTTTCACAAACGCAGCGCCGCCAGCAGATACTGCAGTTGATTTGACCGGTCTGCCGGGTTCTGAGACCTTGAACTCAGGCGCTGTCGCAGAATGGCGAGGGAGGAAATCGCTGATGAACGCACCCGTCTCACCCCCCAAAGG
>JBMLRS010000172.1:0-1774 GCA_049240905.1 Elsteraceae bacterium | reverse complement strand
CGATGCCCGGGCGCTCCGGCCGCGGCCCAACCAGCGACATGTCGCCCCTCAGCACGTTCCATAGTTGCGGCAACTCGTCCAGGCGCGTCTTGCGCAAGAAGCGACCGACTCGGGTGATGCGCGGATCCTGCTTCGAGGCCCAGACCGCGCCGGTTCCGGCCTCGGCGTCCACCCGCATGCTGCGGAACTTGATCATGTGGAACAGCCGGGTCTGATCCGGGTCGCTCATCCCAACGCGCCATTGGCGGAACAGCGCCGGGCCCTTGCTCTCCAGGCGAATAATCAGGGCGATCAGCGGAAACAGGGGGGCGGTCGCGACCAGCATCAGGCTGGCGACGACAAGATCGAACAGGCGCTTTCCGATCCTGACCGAGCGCGGAAGATAGCTGACCGAGGCGTCGCCTTGGCTCGGTTGCGCGAGCGCGTCGTTTACGAGGGTGTTCATGGGGTCTTCCTTTCAGACACGGGTCCAACGGCCGCGTTCGAGGCCGCCGAGATAACGCAGGGCGCCGCACAGTCCGGCGGCGTGCCCCCACACGAGGTATTGCAGAGTCTCCAGGCCGCGCCCCAAACGCCCGAGGCGCGCCGGCAAGCGGCGGCGCAGCGCGGGAGCGACGGCGCCTGTCAGATAGCCGAGGGTCTGCCCGGCCCAGAGGACAGCGAACAGACCGCTGCCCATGCAGGCTGCGGCCAGGCTCGCGCCCCAGGCGGCGATCATCACGAAGGGCATGACCGGCCGCAGGCCCTTGCCGGACAGGAACAGCCAGGCGAGCGCCGGGCGGCGGAAGTCGATCAGACCGCCGCTGCGCAGCAGTTGCTGCATGTTGCCGGCGGAAATCCGGACGCGGCGACGGAAGCTCTGCGCGTCGTTGGAGGGCTCCATCTCCAAGGCCACGACCTGATCGTCGTACACGCCGCGATAGCCTTGGGCGATGATGCGCGACGGCAAAATGAAGTCGTCGTTGATGGTGTCGGGCGGCAGCATCGTCCAAGCCGCCAACCGGAAGGCGTAGCCGGCGCCATGCGCGCCGAGCGGCGCCGCGATCCGCCCTTCCCTGCGCAGCACGCCGGTCTGCATGCGCCAATAGGCGGCCTCGCCGGCGCTCGGTTGATCCAGCAAGGCGTATGTGCCGCAGACCACGCCGATCGTCGGGTCGGAGAACCAGGCCGCTATCCGCCTCAAACCGTCGATCGACAACAACGCCGAAGCGTCGGTCGCGACGACGATCTCGCCTCTCGCCGTCGCCAGGGCGTCGTTGAGCGCGGCCACCTTCCCACGATTGACCGGGAAATCCAGGACCTTCACGTCCAGATCAGCGCCGATCCACCAAGCCTGCGCCGCGGCGCGCGCCTTTGCGACGGTTGAGTCGCGGCAGCCGTCGCAGGCGATAATCACCTCCAGCCGGTCGCGCGGGTAGTCGAGCGCAGCGCAGTTCTGGATCTTCGCCGCGATATGCGCCTCTTCCTGATAGGCCGCCACGACGATGGAGATCATCGGCGCTTCCGCGCCCGCCGACCGCTCCGGCGGGGTCAGCCGACGGCCGCGCGCGAAAACCGCCAGCAGCGCCGGATACCCGACATGGTGATAGATCACCGCGAGGATCGCGATCCCCGCGAACAGTTCAACGAACGGCATCGCCGACCTCCGGGCCCAGGATCAGGCGGCGATAGGCGGACAAGGTCGCGCTCAAGGAAAACTTCTCCTCCACGAAGGCGCGGATCCTGCGCGGGTCGTTCGACGCCGTCAGCCGACGGCGCAGCGCGGCGGTCATGG
>JBMLRS010000171.1:2007-5874 GCA_049240905.1 Elsteraceae bacterium | reverse complement strand
TCGCTGATGTGCTTCACCAAGGCCAGATCATGCGCGATGAACAAATAAGAGAGACCCAGCCGCTTCTGCAGATCCTGCAGCAGGTTCAGCACCTGCGCCTGGATCGAAACGTCCAGCGCCGAAACCGGCTCGTCGCACACGATCAGGCGCGGATTGGCGGCCAGCGCGCGGGCGATGCCGATGCGCTGGCGCTGCCCGCCGGAGAATTCATGCGGATAGCGCTGGGCGTGGTCCGGGGCGAGGCCGACCAAACCCAACAGTTCGGCGACGCGGTCCCGCGCCGCAGCCCCCTTGGCGAGGCCATGCAGTTCGATCGGCTCCGCCAGCAGATCGCCCACGGTCATGCGCGGGTTAAGCGACGCGAACGGATCCTGGAAGATGATCTGCAATCGGGCGCGCATCGCCCGCATTTCATGGCGGTCCAAGCTGAAAAGGTCGCGCCCCTCAAAGCGGACCGAGCCGGCGCTGGGCTGGATCAGGTTCAGGATCAAGCGACCGGTCGTGGATTTGCCGCAACCGCTCTCCCCCACCAACGACAGCGTCTCGCCCTCCGCCAGCGTGAAATCCAGCCCATCGACCGCCTTCACGGCGCCCACCTGGCGCTGCAGGATGATCCCCTTCTTCACCGGGAAATGCTTGGCGAGGCCGGTGACCTCCAACAGGGGGGCGCTCACAGCACATGCTCCTCAAGCGGCGTCCGCCAACAGGCGGAGCGATGTCCGGGCCGCACTTCGGTCAGCGGCGGCGATTCTTCGCGGCAGCGATCGATCGCGAAAGGACAGCGGGGATTGAAACGGCAGCCGGACGGCGGCGCGTAGGGCGACGGCACGCGGCCTTCGATCGCGGCCAGTCGATCCCGGCCTTCATCCAGACGGGGGATCGAGCCCAAAAGCCCGATCGTGTAGGGATGCTGCGGGTCGGCGAACAGATCAGCGACCGGCGCGCTCTCCACCACCTTGCCGGCGTACATCACGACGACATGATCGACCAGCTCCGCCACCACGCCCAAATCATGGGTGATCAGCAGGATGGCGGCGTTGCTCTCCGCCTTCAGCTGGCGCATCAGATCCAGGATCTGGGCCTGGATGGTGACGTCCAGAGCCGTCGTCGGCTCGTCCGCGATCAGCAGATCCGGGGCGCAGGCCAAGGCCATCGCGATCATCACTCGCTGGCGCATCCCACCGGACATGTGATGGGGATAATCATCCACGCGCTTTTCCGGAGAGGGGATGCGCACCTTCTCCAGCATCTCGATCGCGAGGCGCCGCGCCTCCTCGGCGGAGACGTCGCGATGCGCCAGGATCGCCTCGGTGATCTGCTCCCCCACGGTGTAGACCGGGTTCAGGCTGGTCATCGGCTCCTGGAAGATCATGGCGATCCGATCGCCGCGCAGCCGTCGCATCGCGTCGCCGCCCAGCTTCAGCAGATCGCGCCCGTCGAACAGGATCTCCCCGCCGGCTATCTCGCCCGGCGGCTGGGGCACCAAGCCCATCAGGGTCAGCGCGGTCACGCTCTTGCCGCAGCCGCTCTCTCCCACCACGCCCAGGGTCTGGCCTCGGCCGATCTCGAAAGAGACGCCGTCGACGGCCCGGAACAACCCCTCCTCCGTGCGGAAATGGGTCTGCAGGTTCCGCACGCTCAACAGCGGTTCGGGCGCGGCGGTCATGCGCGCGGAAAGGCCAAGGGGGCCGAAACGTCAGCCGGGCGCTTCGCCCAATCGAGATCGGCGGCTTTCGGCAAGGCTCGGCGCTGCGCCTCTTCCAGCGCCTCGGAGGCGGCGGCGTAGTCGATGGTCAGGCAACGCCCGTCCTTCACCACCTGCTCGCCATCGACGAACACGTCGCGCACCGCGCGTTCGGCCGCGACATAGATCAGGCTGCGCAGCGGATCGCGCACCGGCTGCATCGCAGGGTTCTTGAGATCGACCAGCACAACGTCCGCCTTGGCGCCGACCGCCAGCCGACCGATGTCGTCGCGCCCCAGCGCCTTCGCGCCGCCGATGGTGGCGGCGTTGAAGACGGCGTTGGTGGTGATCGCCGCCGCCGAGCCCTCGGTGGTGCGCGCCAGGATCGCGGCCGTGCGCATCTCCTCCAGCATGTTATGCGGATAAGTGTCGGTGCCGATCCCCATGTTGACTCCCGCCTCCACGTAGGAGCCGAAATGCTCCAGCGTAATGCCGCGCCGGCAGAACACGGTCGGGCAATGGGCGACCGTGGTTCCGGTCGCGGCCAGCCGCTTTAGGTCGGTGCGCGAGGGCCAATGCAGCCAGGAATGATGATCCAGGAAGATGCCGTGGCCGATGATCGTTCGCTCGGACAAGAGCCCCAGGCTGTCCAGCCATTCGATCGGGGTCAGGCCGTGGCGGCGCATGATCTCGTGGAACTCCACCACGCTCTGCGCCGCATGAAGCTGCAACGGCGCGCCCTTGGACTTGGCGGCGTCCATGCTGTCGCGCAGCAGTTCGGGCGTGCAGGTGTCGATCTGCGCGGGGCCGACCATGCCGAAAAGCCGGCCCGAAGGGTGCTGACGCGCCCGGTCGATCAAGGTCAGCGCCTCGTCCATCGCCGTGCGGCCGGCCGCCTCGTTCCATTCATAGACCACTTCGTGCCCGTTCTTGGTGAGCCAGCGGCCCGACCGGTACATCGGACAGACGCAGGCGCGCAAACCGCTCGCCCCCAACGCGTCCAACCAGCCCTCATAGGCGATCGAGAGATCGGCCACGGTGGTCACGCCGCTCATCAGCAGCTCGGCGAGCGCGACCTGGCTGGCCGCCTGGACGCCCGCCGCGTCCGGGCGGAACAGCGGCAGATATTCATAGAGCGAGCTCATATAGAGTTTGGGCGACACGATCTCGTCCGTCAGCCCCTTGTTCATCGGCTCGGACGACGGGTGCGTGTGAATGTTCACCAGGCCGGGCATGACCATCAGGTGACGGCCGTCGATCTCCCGCGCTGGCGTCGGCCCGGCGTAACCCGCCCCGACATGGATCAGATCCCCGCCCGCGAAGGCGACGTCGATGTCCTGCGCGTAACGGTGCTCGCGCGCGCCGGCGTCCCAGGCGATCGCCCAGGCGGCGTTGCGAACGAGCGTGACGGGTCGAGTCTCGGAAATCATGCAACTCCTTCGGGCGGCATCGCCGCCCCGTCAAATCACGGCCTGACGCGACAATACATCGCTGCGGTCAGGCGCTGGACGGTGAGCCCCCATACAAGCCTCAAGCCAACCGCGCCGCCAATGAAATTGTTTACTCACGGCAAAAAGCTGACCGCTAGTCATTACAATTTTCTTATGTATATTTCATGCCAGGGTATGCGCTTCGGCGATCCGAACCGACCCGACAGCAGTTAAGCCGCAGGAGCGCCGCCGATGAACGCCCGACCGCAATCCATTCTGCCGACCCTGATTTGCGCGTTCGGTTTGTCGCTCGCTTTGGGCGCTGCGATCTGGGCCTTCTGGCCGCAATCAATCACGCAGAGCAATGTGGTGGTCCATTCTAGACCGCAGCAACCGACGCTGACGCAGGCGCTGCGGGTCGATTCCAACGCCGCCGCGCAGTTCTGGCTTGAGGATCTGGCGGACTCCTACGCGAAGCAGCTCGCAGCCGCGACGGGCGATCATAGACTCGAGTTGGAGGCCATGCTCAACAGAACCCTCGCCGAACTCGCAATGTTGCAAACACACACGCCGCAGAAGGTTGGAGCGCCCTCGACGATCATCCGGGATCACCCCATTTCACCGCAGCAATCCTGGGATTGAGCGGCGCAGCGAAGGATTGACAGGAGCCCCCAGCTGACTTCAGCGTAGGCCCGAGAGGTCGATTCGGTCAGCAACTGATGCCTAAATTTCATCCGATGGCGGTCTTCACGG
>JBMLRS010000171.1:0-1997 GCA_049240905.1 Elsteraceae bacterium | reverse complement strand
GGAAAAATCAACGTCAACGATTTCGCGATCTATGTCGCCGTCGCGCGCGGCGCTTTCATCGGGTACCCGCCCACCCGACCCACCGACTCTACCCCCCCGACCAGCGAGCGAAGCGCTGATGCGGGCGACTCCGCTCAACATTCGGCTAAGCCGCCTGCGCGAGACGCCTCAACCGCTTCGACCGCTCCTTCCCCCGAGGATGCGTCGACCCCTGCGGCGTCCACTCCGCCCCCCGCTTCGACCGATCTGACCGCAGCCGCCACCGCCAGCGTCGAACCGACGCCTGCGGCGGAGGAGGTCGCCGCCGAACCGGAGACAGAAGCGAATAGCCAGGCTGAGGCCGCTCCAGTCACCGCGCAGCCGCTGTCGGTGGTCGAGAAGGTTCGACGCGGCGACACGCTGGGAAAGATTCTGGCGAGGGTCGGCGCTCCGCCGGCGCAAGCGGCCGCGGTCATTGAGGCGATGCGCAAGAGTTGGGATCCGAAGGGCCTGATCCCCGGCATGGAGATTGGTCTTCTGCTAGATCCCGAAGCCGAAGACCCCGACGAGCGGCTTCGCGGGTTGTCGCTACGCGCCGCGCCGGACCGCGACCTCACGGTGGAGCGACGCGAGAACGGCTTCGCCGCGACGGTTC
Organism: Elsteraceae bacterium; assembly: GCA_049240905.1. Classification (GTDB taxonomy): domain Bacteria; phylum Pseudomonadota; class Alphaproteobacteria; order Elsterales; family Elsteraceae; genus JBMLRS01. The sequence continues at coordinate 1,363 of JBMLRS010000171.1, read as the reverse complement.
ATCACCGAGTGCTGACCCGCGTGGAGAACGTGTTGGCCGCCGACGTCACCACCAGCCTATACCAGGACGGGCAGGTAGCCGGCTTGCCTCCGTCCGTGCTGCATCAATTGTTCGGCCTCTTCGCCTATGACGTCGATTTTCAGCGCGACCTGCAGCCAGGCGACAAGTTCGACGTGATCTATGACAGCGTTCTCGACCCAGATGGCGTTCTCGTCCGCACCGGTCCGATCAAGGCGGCCAGCCTGACGCTCTCTGGGACCGTGCTGCGGCTCTATCGCTACCAGTTTTCCGACGGCAGCGCGGAATGGTTCACCCCCAAGGGCGACAGCGTGAAGAAAACCCTGCTGCGCACCCCGGTGGACGGCGCGCGGCTGACCTCCGGTTTCGGCCCGCGCAGCCATCCCATCCTTGGTTACACCAGCCAGCATATGGGCGTCGATTTCGGGGCTTCGACGGGAACGCCGATCATGGCCGCCGGCGACGGCGTGGTGGAGCGCGCGGACTGGTTCGGCGGCTATGGCAATTACGTCCGGATCAAACACAACTCCGAAACGGCGACGGCCTACGGCCACATGTCGCGGTTCGCGCCCGGGATCAAGCCGGGAACTCGGGTCAAGCAGGGCCAAACGATTGGATATGTCGGCTCGACGGGGATGTCCACCGGCCCGCATCTGCATTACGAGGTGCATATCAACGGGCGGCCGGTCAATCCGCAAACCGTGAAGTCGCTGCCTGGCCGCCGTCTCGATCCTGGCGAACTCAAGCGCTTCCGCGACATGATCGCGGAACTCGACAAGCGGCGCGAGCGCGCGGGCAACGGGACCGTGTTCAACGCAAAGGCGCCGTGAGCCCACGCAACCGCGTGATGAAGGGCCCCGTCTTCTCCTCATTCATTTACGATTGACTGGACGGTGGCCGCGCTTCCTTCGCCATTGATTTGATCCAGATCAATGAAGGGGGGGGCCTCGCGCGCTTGAGTTGGCGCATGACCCCGACCGATCTTATCTCCCGCTACGATGGCGCGGTTCCGCGCTACACGAGCTACCCGACGGCGCCGCATTTTCAGGCCGGTTTCCCAGGGGAGCGATACGGCGAGTGGCTGGCGGACCTGCCCGCCGCGCCGATCTCGCTTTACCTGCATGTCCCGTTCTGTGAACGGCTTTGCCTTTACTGCGGATGCAACACCTCCGTCGCGCGGCGGCCTGAGCCACGCTTGGCGTACGCCGCGCTGCTTGAGAAAGAGATCGTCATGGTCGCCGCCGCCATCGGGCGGCGCGCGGCGGTCTCGCACATCCATTGGGGCGGCGGCACGCCGACCAGCCTGCCGCCGGAGCGTCTGCTCGCGCTGATGACCCTGGTCCGC
>JBMLRS010000170.1:0-3119 GCA_049240905.1 Elsteraceae bacterium | reverse complement strand
CCGTCGCGGACCGGCCGCTGGTCGAGGAGCTGTCGCTGCGCATAGAGCGCGGCGAGATGCTGGGGCTGGTGGGGGAGTCCGGCTGCGGCAAATCCATCACCGCCCTCTCGGTGATGAAGCTGTTGCCGCCGGCCGTGCGCATCGCCGGCGGCGCCGTGCGCTACCAGGGCCGCGACCTGAATAATCTGCCGGAGGAAGCGCTGCGCCAGCTGCGCGGCGACCGGATCGCGATGATCTTTCAGGAACCGGCGACCTCGCTCAACCCGGTCTTCACCATCGGCGACCAGATCGCCGAGGCGTTGATCGTCCATCGCGGCCTCTCGAAGGCGGATGCGCGGTCGGCGGCGGGCGATCTATTGGCTCTGGTCGGCATCCCCGCCGCGCGCCAGCAGCTGGGTCGCTACCCCCACAATCTCTCCGGTGGGCAGCGCCAGCGGGTGATGATCGCGACCGCCTTGGCCTGCGAACCCGATTTGCTGATCGCGGACGAGCCGACCACCGCGCTGGACGTGACCGTGCAGGCGCAGATCCTCGCGTTGATCGATCGGCTCCGGCGCGATCGCGGCATGGCCTGCCTGCTGATCACCCATGACTTCGGCGTGGTGGCGGAGATCTGCGACCGGGTGGCGGTGATGTACGCCGGCCGGATCGTGGAGACCGCGCCGGTGGCCGACCTGTTCGCCCATCCCCGCCATCGCTACACGGCGGCGCTTTTGGCGACCATGCCCGCCGCCAATCCGCCCGGCCAGCGCCTGCCCGCGATCTCCGGCAATGTGCCGCCGCCGGGCCAGAGGGAGTTTGGCTGCGCGTTCCATCCGCGTTGCCCCGCCGCCCTGCCCAGCTGCGTGACCGAACGCCCGCCCCTGGTCGGCGACAGCCACCGCGTCGCCTGCTGGAACCCGGCATGACCGCGCTGCTCTCCGTCCGCGGCCTGACCAAGAGCTACGCCAGCGCGACCGGCGCCCCGGTGCAGGCCCTGGCCGGCGTCGATTTCGATCTGGCGCCGGGCGAGGCCCTGGGCGTGGTCGGCGAGTCCGGCTGCGGGAAATCCACCCTCGGCCGCGCCCTCTTGCGCCTGATCGAGCCGACGAGCGGTTCAGTCACGTTCATGGGCGAGGACATCCTCAACCTCTCGCGCCGCCAATTGGCCCAGCGCCGGCGCGACATGCAGATTGTGTTTCAGGATCCTTTCGGCGCGCTCAATCCCCGCCACAAGGTCTCAACCCTGATCGGCGAGCCGCTCGCCGTGCACGGGATCAAGGATCGCCCGGCTCGGATCCAGGAGCTTCTCTCCCTGGTGGGACTGCCCGCCGACGCGGCGCAGCGCTTCCCGCACGAGTTCTCCGGCGGCCAGCGCCAGCGCATCGCCATCGCCCGCGCCTTGGCGCTCAACCCCAAGCTCCTGATCGCCGACGAGCCGGTCTCCGCGTTGGACGTTTCGATCCAGTCGCAGATCATTAACCTGATCGCCGATCTGCGCGCGCGTCTGGGTCTGTCGATGATCTTCATCAGCCATGACCTGTCGGTCGTGCGGCATGTCAGCGACCGGATCGCCGTGATGTATTTCGGCCGGATCGTCGAGATCGCCCCCGCCGCCGACCTGTTCGACGCCCCGGCCCACCCCTATTCCCAGGCCCTGGTCTCCGCCGTCCCCCTGCCCGATCCCACGCGCCGAAAGACCCGCATCCTGCTGGAAGGCGAACTGCCCGACCCGGCGAACCCGCCGCCCGGCTGCGCCTTCCAATCCCGCTGCCCCGCCGCCATGGACCGCTGCCGGACGGAGCGCCCCACGCTAGCCCAGCGCCAGACCGCGCAGGGGTCCCGCGCCTTCGCCTGCCACTTGGGGGAAGCGGCTTAAGCCGCCACCAGCCGGTCGATCCGGTCTCTGATGCGGTACCAGCCGCCGATCACCGGCAGGAACCAGGGATTGCCGTTGTAGAGCGGGTGGTCCGGAAATTCCTCGCGGTCATAGGCGCTGCTGGCGTTGGCGACCTTGGCGATCTTGCGGGCGGTGGCCCAGCCCAGATAGGTCATCATCGCCACGCCGCTGCCGTTGCAGGCCAGGGCGTAATGCATGCCCTCGTCCGTGCCCATATGCGGCACGGCGTCCAGACTGAAGGCGACGTTGCCGGTCCAGGCGTGGGTCACGCGCGCCTGCTTCAGTTGGGGGAAACGCTCGGTCATGAAGCTGTGCAGGATCGGCGCGCTGACCTCGGGCGTCACCGGCGTGAAGCGGGCGCGGCCGCCGAAGATCATGCGCTTGCCGTCCGGGCTGATGCGGTAATAGCAGAGCACCCGGCGGGTGTCGGAGACGGCGCGGCCCTTGGGGATCAGCGAGGCGGCCAAGTCAGGGTCCAACTCTTCGGTCGCGATGATGTGGCTCGCGATCGGCACCAAGCGGCGCTTCAGCCGGGGCGTCACGTCGCCCGTATAGCCGTTGGTCGCGATCATCACGCTGTCCGCCGTCACCACGCCGCGCCCGGTCTCCAGACGCCATTGCGTTCCCATCCGCTCGATCTTGTTGACCGGGGCCTGGGCGCAGATCAGCACGCCGCGCTTGCGCGCCGCGTCCAGCAGGCCCTTGTAGTACAGCGCCGGATGCAGCTTGCCGCTGCGCTCCACCACCATGCCGCCATAGTAGTAATCGCTGGCGATCTCCTCCCTCTGACGCTCGCGCGGGATCATGAAGGAGCCGGAGCCCGCCGCGCTGTTCAACACCGCCACCTTGGCCGCCTGGGTCGCGTAATGCTTGGGCGTCCAAGCGCCGACGAAGCGGCCCTGCTTCTGCCAGAAACACTCGATGGCTTCCCGCTCGATCAAGCGGTCGATCAGGCTGTAGGCGTCGGACGCGTCGGACAGCATGGCTTTCGCCATGTCCGAATTCGGATCAAGGCTCTTGCCGCTGAAGCTTTTGCCGACATTCACCCCGCCGGAGATCGACCCGCCGCTGCGCGTGCTGGCCCCCTGCCCGGGCACGCCGGCCTCCAGCACCACCGCGCGAACCCCCAGATCCGCCAGCTCTATCGCGGCCGACAGGCCCGCGTAGCCGGCGCCCACGATCGCGACGTCGATCTTGCCAGGGACTTCGACGAGGTCGCCGGCAGTCGGCTGATAGGCCT